>NZ_CVPE01000003.1:0-300000 GCF_001049895.1 Rubeoparvulum massiliense | reverse complement strand
AGATAATTTACTCATGGAATTGAGAAGCTGTTCATTCTGATCGAGATTGGAGATATATTGTGTGAGAAAGGTATCCACATTCAATGTACCATCATAATCCTTCATCAAAACCTGTACCTCTGTGGTAGCCAAATCCAATACCTTCTCAGCGATTTGCATAGCTTGTACATCGCTCTCACGATACTCTGTTCTCACTGTTCCATGTAGGCTAGTTTTTAGAATGGCTACACCAAGAATGGTAAAAATCATACTGACAAGGAGAACAAGAATTAAGGCCGATCCCCGCTCATTTTGCATCGATTTACCACCTCCTATACCCCTTGGCTAGAAGCCAAAGCTACTTTTTACATCTAATGTTTTTCCATCTTCCTGATGGGTTAATGTAAGGTCAACCTCAATTGTCCCTTCTCGATAGCCATAGGCTTCTGCTTCAATATCATCCGTTTCAAGCAACCGAATGGTACCCATCACATTCACTGTGGGATGGCTAACCGTCTCTTCACCGATACGAAGCACACCATCCTGCAAGAGAATATCTTGTGGAAAGAGGCGTTGATCAGGATCTGTCCTCATCACATAATAGAGCTGAATCCCTCTGCCATCATCAAGATTTTTAACGCGAAATTGGATCTCTCCTGGCAGATTAAATGCTCCATCCATTAGCTCATCAGGATGGTAATTATAGAGGCGTTCAATAATGGTACTCATCATCGCATCCGCTTCATCACGTAAGATGGCTTCTGTACCGATGTTATTGAAAAGGTGGATACCTGAAACAAGTACAGAAGTGATCAGGATAATGACCAGACTAGAGAGGGCTAAGCCCGCTAACAATTCGATTAAGGTGAAGCCTTCTTCTCCCTGAGGACTTAGCTCATTCTGATCGTAGCTCACTTTACATCGTGGGCTGGTTATTATAGATGTATCCTTCCACCGTTGTTTCATAGGTCGCCTCCTTTACTTGCCAATGAACGGTTAAACGTACTGGCAGGAGATAATCTTGTAATTTGGGATCTTGATGGAGCTGTATTTCTGCGGTCATATGATATACAACATTATTGACAATGGGCAAAAAAACACTTGGATTCAATCCGTATTTTTTGCAGTTCATTTCATCCAGTTCAAGTAGCGTAGGGCTGATACGAATATCCTCATGCTCTAGTAAGGCGGAATAAAGGGTGTCTTGTTTCTCTAAATAGACTAACGCATTGTGTCCAAGGCTCACTGCCACGGTTTTACTCTGATTCAATTGATTAAAGAGATAGGCTTGTTGAAAAAAGCCAAACATACTTACAGTAATGATGGTAAGGAGGGTAATGCTTAAGACCACTTCCAATAGGGTAAATCCATTCTCTTTTTGCTTGCCTTGGTCATCCTTCATTGTTTGCATCATCCCTCCTTTATAAAAATGAAAGTAGCGACAGAAGCTAGTACAAAAGTATCAATCAGCCAATAAATGAAATAATTGTTACAATTCTTCTAAAAATTACCCATGAAATCACTTATATTATACAATGTTAACAAGGAATCGGGATCATGATACGAGATTATTTATGGTAAAATATCAAAAATTCACCTTCATATCGTTCTAAAATATCATTTTTATACACGATTACCACCCTATTTTTACTAGCGAAGAGGCTTAAACACAAGTAGTATATAGGTAGAGAGTACTATTTAAGTAATCGGAGTTATGAAAGGGGAGATGGATGGCGTGATTACGGAGCGGAAACGTTTGGGCGATTTACTTGTTGAAACAGGATTAATTTCTGAAGAGCAATTGCAGCAAACGTTGGCCAGTAAGAAACCGAATCAAAGATTGGGTGATGCCTTACTTGAACAGGGCTTCATTACAGAGCTTCAATTAATTGAAGCGTTAGAATTTCAGTTAGGCATCCCCCATGTAAGTCTGTACCGCTATCCTTTTGATACCAATCTATTTACGTTAATTTCAAAGGAAGAAGCGAAGCGTAATCTCTTGATTCCATTAAAGCGCAATGGGAATAAATTAATCGTTGCAATGGCCGATCCTCTCGATTATATTGCGATGGATGATTTGAGAATGGCTACAGGATTTGAAATCGATCCAGTCATCGCTACCAAGTATGATATATTACGAGCCATCAATAGCTACTATGGATCCGATCAAACAGTAGAAGAATGGCTGAGCTATTCGCAGGCGCCAGAGGAGACAGAAGCATTCAATACGGAAGAAGAAGAGACACCTGTTATTCGTCTCGTTAATCAGCTGCTCCAACATGCTGTTGAGCTTCAGGCTAGTGATATCCATATTGATCCGCAAGAGTCACAGGTTCTGGTTCGTTATCGCGTAGATGGCGTGCTACGGACGGAACGAACCCTTCCGAAACATATGCAGAATGTCCTGATTGCCCGAATTAAGGTGATGGGGGAAATGGATATTACAGAATCGCGTCTTCCCCAGGATGGTCGGATTAAGGTAGATCTTGATTTTCATCCCATTGACCTCCGTATCTCGACATTGCCCACCGTTTATGGTGAAAAGGTGGTTCTACGTGTATTAGATTTGGGAAATGCCCTGAACGAGCTTAGCAAGTTGGAATTGAACAAGCTGAATCTCAAGCGCTATATGAACTTGATCCAGCGACCTACTGGTATCATCTTAATCACTGGACCTACGGGGAGTGGTAAGACTTCTACGCTCTATGCCACCTTAAACTACTTGAATGATGAGGCGGTTAATATTATCACCGTGGAGGATCCGGTGGAGTATCAGATTGAAGGGATTAATCAAGTTCAGGTGAATGGTAAGGTGGGTCTTACCTTTGCCCGTGGATTGCGCTCCATCCTACGACAGGATCCTAATATTGTGATGGTAGGAGAAATTCGTGACCTCGAAACAGCGGAGATCGCCATCCGCGCTTCGCTGACAGGTCACTTGGTATTAAGTACCCTTCATACCAATGATTCTGTAAGCACCATCATTCGTCTTGTGGATATGGGAATTGAACCCTTTCTGGTGGCAGCATCGGTCAGTGGTGTAATGTCACAAAGACTAGTACGTCGTGTCTGCCGTGACTGCAAAACGAAACGTCCACCTGAACAATGGGAAAAAGAGCTTTTTACCAAGCATGGCCTGGAGCTAGACGAGGTGATCTATGGCAAGGGCTGTGGTACCTGTAATATGACAGGCTATAAAGGGAGAATCGCCTTGCAGGAAATCCTGATTCTAGATGATCAAATGAAGCAGATGATCATGGAAAAAGCCTCACTTTTTGAAATCCGTCAGTATGCGAAGGATCAAGGAACAATCTTTTTACTAGAAGATGGTCTACGCAAAGTGAGCGAAGGGTTGACCACTCTCGATGAAGTGCTTCGCGTAACTATAGATGAGTAGGTGATAAGGATGAATGAACACTTACAATTAGCCATTAATCAAGCCATCCAGGATCGAGCTTCAGATATCCATATCTCATCTGGGCTCCCTCCTATTCTACGCATTGATGGTGCGCTCCATCCCAGTCAACAAGCGGTGCTTAGTGCTGAGGAGACAGCGAAGATTGCAGAGGAGCTAGTCCCGTCTCAGCGTTGGGAGGAGTTCAATCAGTTGGGGGAGCTTGACTTTTCCTTTGAATATGAAGGGAAGGTACGGTTTCGTGTCAATGCATTTTTTCAACGAGGTCAGGTAAGCCTAGCCCTTCGCTTGATACCAACGATGGTACCCACACTGGAGGTGTTGAATCTACCGAATACCATCCGCGAGCTAGCAGGAAAAGTACATGGGCTAGTACTTGTTACCGGTCCTACTGGTAGTGGTAAATCTACCACCCTAGCTGCGATGATTCAGTACATGAATCAACATATGCATCGCCACATCATCACCTTGGAGGACCCTATTGAGTATTTACATCATCACGAACAGTCCATCATTGAGCAAAGGGAAGTAGGAAATGATACCAGTAGTTTTTCCAATGGCTTACGGGCAGCATTACGGCAGGATCCAGATGTAATTATGGTCGGGGAGATGCGAGATCTGGAAACCATTGCTACTGCCATTACTGCAGCAGAGACCGGTCACCTTGTATTAGCAACATTACATACCAGTTCGGCTCTCGCCACCATCGATCGGATTATCGATGTCTTTCCATCCAGTCAGCAAGGTCAGATTCGTTTGCAGCTCTCCAATGTTTTACAAGCGATTATTTCACAGCGTCTCTTGCCCTTGAAGCAGGGAGGGCGACGAGCAGCTTTAGAAATCCTCATTAATAATCCAGCAGTAGCCAATCTGATTCGTAATGAAAAGACACACCAAATTCTAACGGTGATGCAGACCAGTCGGTCTCAGGGGATGCAAACCATGGAGTCTGCAGTGCGGACATTGCTTAATCAGGGACTGGTCTGCTTTGATAGCGCATCGCCTATTCTCGGAGAAGGAGGGATGTAATCCATGCCTCTCTATCTCTATGAGGGACGAAACTCCCGTGGTGAGCTGTGCGAGGGGAAGGTGAAGGCAGATTCAACCAAAGAGGCTACGCAGCGTTTGCGTAAGCGGGGAATCAAGGTCATGCAATTGCAGGAGAGTAAGAGTCTGTTTTATCGAGAGATCCAAGTAGGTAGGGCAGTCAAACCAACACAGTTTGTGCTTTTCTTACGCCAGTTAGCCACATTGATACGAGCAGGTGTCACTATTGTGGAAGCGATTAGGATTCTGATCGATCAGACAGAGAGTAGAACACTGCAACATGCACTGGAGAAAATTGAAGAGGAACTGCGGCAGGGTCATCCTTTATCCAAGGCGATGGCACAGCACCCACGGATCTTCACACCACTCATTATCAACATGGTGAAGGCAGGAGAGGCAAGCGGAACATTAGATGATACCCTAGATCGAATGGCTACCTACTATGAGAAGCAGCATCGCTTGCGGCAAAAGGTGATCTCCGCTCTCACCTATCCAGTAGCTGTAGGGATTTTTGCCATTGCCGTGATCATCTTTTTACTGGCCACCGTAGTTCCCATGTTCGCTGATATGTTTCTGCAATTTGGTAGTGAGCTTCCAGCCATTACGCAGTTTGTGCTAGATAGTAGTGCCTGGATCCAAATGTATTGGTGGATCATCGCTATCGTTATTGCGACTTTGTACACAGTTTTGTGCCTTTTAAAACGGAATAAAACTAGTAAATACTACCTAGATTATGCTAAATTAAAGTTGCCTATCGTTGGAAAAATTATTCAAAAGTCACAGATTTCTCGTATGAGCAGCACCTTAAGTTCGTTATTCGTCAGCTCCGTTCCTATCTTGCAAGCCTTCGCCATTGTGGAAGAGGTATTGGATAATGAGGTGATGGTTCAGCTCATCCATAAGTCGCGCCACTCTTTAGGTAGTGGCGAATCGATCACAGTTCCCTTAAAAAGTCATTGGGTTTTTCCACCTATGGTGACACAGATGATTGCCATTGGAGAACAGACTGGGACACTGGATCAAATGCTAGATAAGGTGGCGCAATTCTATGAGACGGAAGTGGAACAAGCCACTGAACGGCTTCAATCCTTGATTGAACCCACCATGATCATCTTCCTTGCTGTGATTGTAGGAACCATCGTTCTATCCATTATGGTACCGATGTTCGAACTCTTTAATCAAATCAATTAAATATCAAAGGAGGAAAACAAGATGAAACGTCTAATGCGTAATGAAAAGGGTTTAACCTTGATCGAGTTATTGGCTGTTATTGTTATTTTAGGGATTATTGCAGCGATTGCTGTTCCGAACATTGGTGGGATTATTAACAAGACGAAGGATGACGCTGTTAAGGCAGAAGCAATTCAAATTTTAGAAGCATCGAAGTTGTTTATGGCTACATATCCACCACTTGAAGGTGGAGAGACAAAAACGATCAGTAAGGAAGAATTGGACCCTTATTTAGATAATTTATCTAGTGATTCGTTTAGTGTATTAGTTGAATCAGATTCTGCTACTAATAAGTATAAATACAAATTAATAGGTCATAGGCTACTTGAAATAAAGCCCTATACGAACTATGAAACGGAAGGCATTACTCTAGACGAAATAAACAATCCTAAAGATGATACAGTAAAATAAATTCTGTTGGTTAATTAAAGACTGTTAAGGACTGATCCTATGAACCTCTTTTTCACAATCTATTGGTTCATACTAGGAACCTGTCTCGGCTCCTTTTACCAGGTGGTTGGTACGAGGATTCCAGAGAAAGGCTCGATGATTGCTCCCCCTTCCCATTGTGCGGAATGTAAGCACCGCTTGGGATGGCGGGAGCTGATTCCTATTCTCTCCTATCTGTGGCAGCGTGGGCGCTGTCGTCATTGTGAAAGTCGCATTTCACCACTCTACCCGATCATGGAACTGCTCACCGGGGTGCTTTATGCCTACGCCTTCTATCGCTTTGGCTGGTCAGGTCAATTCCTCATGGCAGGCTCCATCATTGCCTTACTGGTGATGATTACGGTCTCTGACCTGCTCTATATGCTGATTCCCAATAAAATTCTCCTCTTCTTTGCAGGCTGGTTTACATTGGTACGATTCTTCTATCCATTTGCTCCATGGAAGCAGATGATCATCGGAGCCATTGTCGGTTTTCTGCTACTTCTCATTATCGCCATGATCAGCCGTGGTGGAATGGGGGGTGGAGATATTAAGCTCTTCGCTTTAATTGGTTATCTCCTCGGCTGGAAGGGAGTCCTTGCCACCCTCTTCCTCTCCTCCCTTTATGGGACCATCATTGGCTTATTTGGCATGCTACGAGGTAATGTGCAAAGAGGAAAACCCTTCCCCTTTGGCCCCTCCATTGCCCTAGGGATGCTGACTCTCCTCTTTTTTAGCGAGGATTTATATGCACTATATCTTTCATGGTTACAAGACTGAAAGGGGGGATACGGCTTGGCATTCTATCTAGGAATTGGTCGCCGTCGTCGTATCAATATCGTTATCAAAGATCATGTCATCCGCTATGTAGAATCCAAGCAGTCTCACCTCGATGGTATCGGTACGCAGGGAGAGCTCTATTTGCCACCGGGCTTAATCGTCAATGGTACCATTAAGGATGAAGATGAACTTTATCGCCGCTTGGCACCCCTTGTGAAAGAACGGAAATGGAAAAATCGAGCAGTTCAATTCATTGTTCCTGATCCCTATGTGGTGGTTCGCAAGATGAAGGTTCCTCCTTCCATACCAGAGAAGGAATTAAAGGGCTATCTCTATATGGAATTGGATACAACAGTTCATCTACCTTTTAAGGATCCTTATATGGATGTGATTCCCCTCCACAAGGAAACGGAGGATGGACAGGAGATTTTGCTTATTGCAGCCCCAGCTGAAATCGTCAATACCTATACTCATCTGTTTTCCAAGCTGAAAATGGATCCGGTCACAGCAGATATTAGCCCTCTTGCCTTGTACCGACTGTACGAGGAAGCCATCCAAGGAGCTGGGGAGGGGCATCTGCTCCTCATCCAATTTGATTATGAAAAAGTGACCGTCAGTATCTTCGATGGTGATAAGCCCCTCTTTATGCGAACCATGAATCTATTACTTCCGGAGAATGGCTGGGAAGTGGCTGAAGAGGAGAACGGAAAGACAAATATTCAATATCTCCAAGTAGAGACCATCGGTGAGGGTCATATCCGGGAGACGATCACTGAGATACTACGGATGATTAACTATTACCAGTTCTCCTTACAAGGGGGAATGGCACAGATTGACCGAGCCATCTTATGTGGAGAGCATCCTCTTTTAGACAAGATGCACGAGCAGCTTCAAGCAGAGCTTGGGATCGCAGTTTGTAGCATTCATGGTGTAATCCGTCAAGCTTTACACCTAGATTCTTCATGGGGACACTACGAGCTAGCAATAGGGTTAGCCCTGAGAGGAGGAAATTAAATGTCTGTGGATATTAATCTCCTCCCAAAGCGTGAGAATAAGAAAGTGGTGGAAAGGATTTTCTGGATCACCATCCTTGCCATTGTGGCAGTTGTACTCATTTGGTCTCGTGTCCAGTTTCAAGCGGCTCAGAGTAAGCTAGAGGTTAAGAGTCAGTATGAAAGCTATCTAGAAGCAGAGATCACTATGTTAGAAAACCAATTGGCGGAGTATCGCGGCGAGGAAGCCCTGCTTACATATGGAAAAGCTGTAGCCATGCTAGAAGCAGCCTCTCAGCCCGTGGTACCACTTATTCAAAAAATAATCGGTCTCTTACCCTCAGATGGAACCATTGTTAGCCTATGGTATGAAGGGGATGGCCAATTTGCTCTTTCAATCAAGACGAACTCGCTGCAGCAAATCGCTGCATTTAACTATCATGTAGAGCATGCATTAGGGGTTGAGCGGTTCAAGCTCCAACAGGTGAGCACCGAAGTGGATGAAAATCATTCTGCTACCGTATGGTATGAAGCAGAGTTCAAGCTAATGATGGTGAAATCAAGTGTAGCCAGCAAAGGGGGAGAGACGCATGAGTGATTGGGCACGGAAATTCTTGCTCCAAAGTGCACTCCTTCTAGCTTTTCTGCTGGTCATCGGTATTAGTATATATCTCCTGATCTTTCAACCTCTTTATTCGGAGATTCAGCAGGTGGATGCCTCCATTCTGCAAAAAGAGCGTGCAGTTGAAGTCTTGTCTGAGGAATTGCTAAAAAAGCAGGATGAAAAGGCTCCTGATCTCCAGGAGATTGCCAAAAAACTTCCGAGTGATCCCATCATCGATCAATATCTTCTCTACATCGAGAAGATCGAAGGGGAAAGTGGTTGCCGAATTACAAATCTAACTGTTGATGAAGATACATTAGGAGAAACTATGGGGAATGGCGACCCATTAATAGAAGAGATGAAGCAGCAAATTCATCAGCTGACCCTTCAATTACAGATTGCAGCCCCCGATTATCCCGCCATGGAAAAGTTTATGGAAGCCTTAGAAAATCAAGAACGTATCACCTGGATTCAGGGTATACAACTGAGTGATCAGCAAGCGATGAATGAAATATTAGGCGATGATGCCTACCTCTACTCTATCACCCTCGCAATCTATTACGTGGATCAAATGGATCAATTTGATGATAGGCTACCAAAGGTAGAGCATCCACAGCCAGCAGGAAAGAGTGATCCCTTTAAGTAAGTGATAGATCATTGATGGTGAGATTAGATAGTCATATGATGGTTACTAGTAAAATGATGATAATGATGAAGAGATACCTAAATGATGGGTATCTCTTCTTTTGTGTTCATGTATCTCCGAAGAGTCCCTTCAACCAAGTCTACTATAAAAAAGTTCTACTACTAGTTTCTAATACATATAGATGGAGCATGGTAAGACTCCTCGTTTTGTTAGAGGAGAATGATTGATGAAAGGGAGCGTTGAACATGGAACCAACAAATCCAACGCCTTTATCGGAGGATCATCCTATTAAGCGAAGTCAATCAAAGCGTTCCATTCTACATCACCTTCCCCAAGGTACTGGCCGTCTCTACACCTATCGAACGAATCAAGAGAAGACCAGTGAGGGGACAAGGGGAGAACCGAAGGTATACCACCTCTTTGATGATGCAGAGATTCAACGTGAGGTGGAGAAATATCGTGTATGGAAAGAACAACAAGAAAGAATTCAACAGGCTGCCAGCAGCAAGGAACTGGAAGTAGAGAAGCAGAACGCTATCCCAAAAAACGTAGAGGCTACGGAGGTAACAGAATATCGCAATGAGCGATGGCAAAATCAGAACCCACAAGAGGAGGTCTCAGGAAACACAGGAGCAGAAGCAGAAGTCGAAGCTGAAGCTCCCCAGGCTATGCTAGGAGAGGCGAGAGCAACAATCAACGGTTGGGATGATTATTCTCTTCACTTTCCTGCGGAGTCACAAGCAGAGCCTTCTTCCATCCTTGAAGATCTACAGGGATTCTCCACAAGCAGGGAATATCGAACCTCGCGTAGGGGGTGGGTAAAAATCCTTCTGGTCAGCATCTTGGCGCTGGGCTTAGGGAGCACTTTTGGCTATCTTCTTCTTCAACTGTTTCTTCAACCTGCAGCGATACCACATAATGATCACACTGTACCGGTGAATGCAAATGGGCTCACTGCTCTGTCTAGTCAAGTTCCAGAGGAACAGCAACAGGTACAACAACAGATGACAGAGCCACTTACAGCGATCCAGATTGCACCTTTGAGTCTGCATATGGTACAGGCAGGAGCCTTTGCTGAGGAATCAAGCGCTCAAGCCATCGTTGATCAATTGATGGCAAAGGGCTTCCAAGGTGTTATTTCTGACGGTATGCCCTATCGTTTATTTGTAGGCGTGGCAGTGGATCAGGAGATGGGGTTGCAGTTAGGACGGTGGATTCAGAACCAAGGGATTGAAATCTATGTGAAGGAATATAGCATTGCCGGGATTGAGACCTTGTCTACCACAGAGCAAGAGGATCTGACGGTAATGGCAGAGATGCTAGAGGAAAGTAGAGGATTATTAGAGCGATTATCCGTATACTCCATTCGTCAACTAATAGAGCCTAGCGGTCAAGAGCCGGTTGGGCAGGCTGATCCTGAAATCATGCAGCATTATTCAAGCTATTTGCAGCATCATGAGATTGTCCTCGGAATGCTTCCAGCACCTGTCACTCCTCATATGGAAGAGATGAAGGAAGCCATGGTAGCGGCCAATACAAGCTATGAGCAATATCTAGCAACCAAGCAAGTAGAGGATATCTGGGCGATTCAGCGAGAGTTAGTACGGTATGGTTTAGCATATGAGCAATGGATTAAAGCTCTTCATCAGGTAGCTGCCATTCAGAGTACGTCATAGCATCGGGGTTGAAGTCTTCCGAGGTGCTTCGTTGTACCAATTATCACCACCCTGTTCTATAATAGAGATGATCAGTGTTAGCCGTAGTAAATATAAATGTGGAAGGAGCACATACCTATGCAATATCGTATTGAAAAAGATACGCTAGGAGAAATGCATGTTCCAGCGGATAAGCTATGGGGAGCACAAACACAACGAAGCTTTGAAAATTTTCCAATTGGTACAGAGAAGATGCCAGCAGAGGTGATTCGGGCATTTGCTATCTTAAAGAAAGGTGCAGCCTTGGCCAATGCTGCAATTGGGCAGCTTTCAGCCGAGAAAGCAGAGGCCATCGCTTTCGTAGCAGACGAAATTCTTGCAGGAAAATTAGATGATAACTTTCCACTGGTAGTATGGCAGACAGGCAGTGGTACCCAAAGTAATATGAACGTGAACGAAGTGATCGCTCACCGCGCCAACCAGTATCTTGAAGAGACAGGCAGTGAGCTTCGCATTCATCCGAATGATGATGTGAATCACTCTCAAAGTTCTAATGATACTTTCCCAACAGCGATGCATATCGCAGCAGTCCTTGCAGTAGAGGAGACACTTCTACCAGCCATTCAGCAGTTATATCATACCCTACAAGGGAAATCAGAGGAATTTGATGAGATTATAAAAATTGGTCGAACCCATCTTCAGGATGCAACACCATTGACGCTAGGACAGGAGATCAGCGGTTGGGCCTATATGCTAGAGAAGGATCGCGAACTGATTCAACAGAGTGTCGAGCATCTCAAATCATTAGCCATTGGCGGAACCGCCGTGGGCACAGGAATCAATGCGCATCCACAATTTGGGGAGCAAACAGCACTGGAGATTAGTAAGCTCACAGGAAAGCAGTTTCATTCATCGCCTAATAAATTTCATGCACTAACCAGTCATGACGAAATGGTTCACGCCCATGGAGCTCTCAAGGCGTTGGCGGCTGATATGATGAAGATCGCCAATGATGTGCGCTGGCTTGCTAGTGGCCCACGCTGTGGCTTAGGTGAGTTAACCATTCCTGCCAATGAGCCTGGTAGCTCCATCATGCCGGGAAAGGTGAATCCCACCCAAGCAGAAGCAGTCACCATGGTAGCTGTACAGGTGATGGGTAATGATGCGGCTATTGGCTTTGCTGCAAGCCAAGGCAATTTTGAATTAAATGTATTTAAACCAGTGATCATCTATAATTTCCTTCAATCGGTTCGTTTATTAGCAGATAGTATTCAATCCTTTAATACCCGCTGTGCTGTAGGTATTGAGCCAAACCGGGAGAGAATCAATCAGAATCTCCATCAATCCTTGATGCTGGTCACAGCATTAAATCCCTATATTGGCTATGAAAATGCTGCAGTCATTGCGAAGAAGGCCTTTGCTGAGAATTTAACACTAAAAGAGGCAACCCTCCAATCAGGGCTTCTCACTAAAGAAGAGTTTGATCAGATTGTCCGTCCCGAAAAAATGGTTCACCCAAATGTAAAATAATTGGTAAGAGGAATATCATCGATCACAAAATGAATACCATAATCAACCAAAGGTAAGAGTTGTATCACAGCTCTTACTTTTTGCATATACAGATTATTAGAGTGATAGAGAAAATCCTAGAAAGTACATTAAGGTCACATGCTTGGCTGTTTTTGAAGTGAAAAGAAGAAAATTATAACAGGCAAATTCCCTGTATACATTTTTGAAAATGGACATAATAAGTCTAACTTGTGAAGAGAAAGTTAAAGATTTCACAAACCACCCAAATTCACTTGTCCCACAAGGCTAAATGGAGTACTATATGAGACGGGTGTTAGGGATTTAGGATATTTAAAGTACAGCAGTCAGTGATGAAGTAGGGGAGTACAAAAATCTTTTTGGAGGCGAATGAAAATGGCACGTATTGAACACGATTTTCTAGGAGACAAAGAGATACCATTAGACGCATATTATGGTGTACAAGCTTCTCGCGCACGGGAAAACTTCCCAATCACAGGAATTAAACCACACCCAGAATTATACCGCGCAATGGCAATCGTAAAGAAAGCTGCCGCTCTTTCCAATAATGAAGTAGGACTTCTACCAGATGATAAATGCAAAGCAATCGTTGCAGCTGCAGAAGAATTAATGGAATTGAAATACTATGATGATCACTTCATCGTTGACTCCATCCAAGGTGGAGCTGGTACTTCCATCAACATGAACGTGAATGAAATCATCGCTAACCGTGCTATCGAAATCCTAGGTGGCACAAAGGGTGATTACAAACTAATCAGCCCAAACTCTCATGTAAACATGGCTCAATCTACCAATGACTCCTTCCCAACAGGCATACATATTTCTGCCATCACCTTGGCAAAACGCCTGGACGTTGTAATCGGTGAATTAATTGACGCTCTTTACAAAAAAGGTGAAGAGTTCGACGGCGTTATCAAAATGGGTCGTACCCACTTACAAGACGCTGTTCCTGTTCGTCTCGGTCAAGAATTCCGCGCATGGGCTCATGTGTTAGAACGTGATCGTACACGTCTAAACCAATCCATGGAATTCCTATATGAAGTAAACATGGGTGCAACTGCTGTTGGTACTGGCTTGAATGCACTACCAGAGTATATTGAAAAAGTGGTTAAACACCTTTGTGAAATCACAGGCTATGAACTAAAGAGCGCTGAAGACCTTATCGATGGTACACAAAACACCGATGCTTATACATCTGTTTCTGGCGCATTGAAGATTCTAGCTGTGAACATCTCCAAAATCTGTAATGACCTTCGAATGATGGCATCTGGTCCTCGTTGCGGTCTCGGCGAACTTCACTTACCAGCTCGTCAACCAGGCTCCTCCATCATGCCAGGTAAAGTAAACCCAGTTATGGCCGAAGTAGTTAACCAAACTGCATTCCAAGTAATTGGTAATGACTTAACAATCGCACTTGCTTCTGAAGCAGGTCAATTTGAATTGAACGTAATGGAACCAGTAATGGCATTCAACTTACTTCAATCCCTTGACATCATGGGCAATGCCTTAACTGTATTCCGCACACACTTAATCGAAGGTGTTACAGCGAACGTAGAACGTTGCCGTAACTATGTAGAAAACAGTGTTGGTGTTATTACAGCTATCAACCCACACGTTGGTTACGAAACAGCAGCTGCTACAGCAAAAGAAGCAATTCTCTCCGGCCGTCCAGTTCGTGAAATCATTCTAGAACGTGGCGTATTAACTGAAGCAGAATTGAACGAAATTCTTGATCCAATGGAAATGACACAACCTGGTATCGCAGCAGCTCACTTGATCTTCGAAAAGAAGAATAAATAAGGCTTGCGAGTTAGAAACGCATAAAATATGCGATCATTCCTTCTAGTAATTAAGCACCTGAACGGGCAAGAAACTTGCCCATCCAGGTGCTTTTACTTTGACTCTAAACATGATAAGATGGAGAAATGAAGGAGGGAATCAAGTTTGTAATTGCATCATGCCCCAACTTCCACATCACTTTTTCGGAAAGGTAGGGAAGTGTATGGAAGGCTATCGTCCATTGTTAATTCGTGATGTCCCTAGCAGTGAACGACCACGTGAACGGATGATGCAGGAGGGTGAAGCATACCTCAATGTGGCGGAACTATTAGCCATTTTGTTACGAACAGGCTCCCGCGATGAATCCGCGCTATCATTAGCTCATCGAATCCTTCAAAAGGTAGAAGGCTTGCGTGGATTAATTCATGTAAGTATAGAGGAGTTAATGGAGTTGAAGGGCGTTGGTCCTGCCAAGGCAGTTCAAATAAAGGCAGGAGTTGAATTAGGACGCCGCTTAGCACAATTACAACCGGAAGAACGCTACGTAATCCGTCAACCACAAGATATTGCTGACTTTTTAATGGAGAAGCTACGTTATCAACAACAAGAACATTTTGTCTGTCTCTTTCTCAATTCCAAGAATCAAGTACTCGCCGAGTCCACGATTTTCATCGGCAGTTTAAATGCATCCATTGTCCATCCACGTGAAATATTTCGAGAGGCCGTCAAGCGACATGCCGCTTCTTTCGCTTGTGCTCATAATCATCCTTCAGGTGATCCTACACCAAGTCGTGAGGATATTGCTGTAACTCGTCGTTTGGTCGAGGCAGGACACCTAATGGGTATCGAATGTCTCGATCATATCATCATTGGCGATGGAAAATATATAAGCCTAAAAGAAAAGGGATACATTTAATCCTTATTAAGTAAACTAACGAGAAGGAGAATGTTCCGATCAATTGCAGATCTCTCTCCAAAAGTATCAGCTCAAGCGTAGTAATGTAGGAAGGAGTATATTCGAATGTTAGGTTCTCGTGATATGGGTATCGACCTAGGTACAGCCAATACACTAGTTTATGCGAAGGGGAAGGGGATCGTCTTACGTGAACCTTCGGTGGTTGCCATCAATAAAGAGGATGGCTCCATTGAAGCAGTAGGAAACTCTGCGAAGCAGATGATCGGTCGTACACCGGGGAATATTGTGGCCATCCGTCCAATGAAGGATGGAGTCATCGCTGATTTTGAAACAACCTCCACCATGCTCAAGTATTTTATTCGTAAAGCTATTAAGAACAATTCGATCTTTAGCCGTCGTCCCAATGTAATGGTCTGCGTACCATCAGGGGTTACTGCAGTAGAGAAACGTGCAGTAGAGGATGCGACCAAACAAGCAGGAGCGAAAGAAGCCTTTACTATTGAAGAACCATTTGCTGCAGCCATTGGTGCTGATCTACCTGTATGGGAACCAACGGGTAGCATGGTTGTAGATATTGGTGGAGGAACCACGGAGGTAGCAATCATCTCCTTGGGGGGAATTGTAACCAGTCGCTCCGCTCGTATCGCAGGTGATGAAATGGATGAAGCGGTCATCCAGTATATTAAAAAGAAATATAGCTTAATGATTGGTGTACGCACAGCAGAGGATCTTAAGATGGAGATTGGCTGTGCAACGGGTGCCTCAGACAAAGAGACCATGGATGTAAGAGGTCGTGATCTGGTGACAGGCTTACCTAAGACCTTGACCATGACAGCGCAAGAAGTCCAAGAAGCCCTTGCAGATACGGTCTACTCCATTGTAGATGCAGTGAAGGTAACCCTAGAAAAGAGTCCCCCTGAACTAGCTGCAGATATTATGGATCGTGGGATTGTCCTAACTGGTGGTGGCGCTTTATTACGCAATCTTGATCGCTTACTCAGTGAGGAGACTGGGATGCCTGTATTAATTGCAGAGAATCCATTAGACTGTGTAGCAATTGGCACAGGTCGCTCTTTAGAGAACCTACATCTCTTTAAATCAAAACGAGGAATTACTAGCCGCTCATCTCGTAGGTAATATGAAAGGAAGAAGTGGGAGTAGGTGCGTTTGTTGTGCATAATTTTTTTAATAGTAAAAAACTGCTCATTTTATTAACGGGGATCATCTTTCTCTTTGCCTTGATCGGTTTTACTTCTCGCGATCGGGATAGTTTGACATGGCCTGAAAGGTTCTTTAAGGATTCCATCGCGTTGGTGGAAGGTTTGTTTAATAAGCCTGCCCATGGGCTTGCTAGTTTTTTTGACAATTGGAGTAGTATGCAAAATTTACGAGAAGAGAATCAACTCTTAAAGGCCAATTTAGATCAATATGCACAGACAGCTGCCCGACTCCAATTGATGGAGCGTCGTGTCGATGAGTTGGAGAAACTCTTAAAACTTAAAGATTCACTCACACAATATGATCTGATTCAAGCTGAAGTGGTTTATCGCAATCCAGATCGTTGGAGTGATCATCTTACGATTAACAAGGGAAGCGTTGATGGTATTGAAAATAATATGGCTGTGATCACCGATCAGGGCTTGATTGGTCGTGTCGATCGAGTCTCTAAATTCTCGGCGACAGTACAATTACTGACCAATATCGATCTAGGTAACCATATTAGCGCAATCGCTCAGGGCAAAGAGGATGAGGTTTTCGGACTCCTTGAAGGATATGAATATGCATCAGGTCAGTTAATCATGCGTAAGATTCCTCTCGGTGCTTCCATTGTAAAGGGAGATACTATCATTACCTCAGGCTTAGGTGGTGTCTTTCCAGCTGGACTCTTTATTGGAACTGTGACAGAAGTAATGAAGGGGGATAATGGCTTAACGCAGGAAGCAAAGGTGGAGCCAGCCGCTGATTTTTACCGAATTGACTATGTGGCGGTGGTGAAGCGGGATCAAGTGGTGGATCCAGCAACAGCACTCACGCCTGATCCAGCCCCAACTTCAGAAGAGCAGAATGGGAGGAAGCAATGATGCGTTGGATTCTTTCTACCGTCATCTTTCTCCTTGTTATGTTAGAGGGGACCTTCTTTCAGCTTCTTTCCCTTCCGCAATTAGGCACGAGCATTGAGCTAATCCCTCGCCTTACATTGGCGGTCATTCTTTATATTTCTTTATATGCAGGTAGACATGAGGGTCTACTTTTTGGCCTATTTACTGGTTTTCTAACGGACTTTGTCTATGGTGGAACCCTGGGTATATTCACCTTAACTTTTGGCCTAATCGGATATCTGATCGGACTATTTCATCGCTATTTTCATCACAATATCTTCTTATTAGGGACTGCAGCGATCATTGTCTACCTCACACATGAGCATCTACTACTTTTGATAGTGGAAATATTACGCTTTTCTCCCATGGAATATGGTGCTTATCTGCGTAATGTGATGCTCCCTTCTGCTTTATTCAACAGTCTTTTTGTCATGGCAGTATTTATTCCCATGGATCGTTTGATGAAACAATTTCTAGATGATACAGAGAGAAAAGAAAGGCAAAGGCAATCATGATACAAGTTGAGGGATTCCTGGCAGAGAATCGCGAAAGGGGAAACCAGGATTGACGGAAGAGAAGAAGCGAGAGTCGTATATTGTTCGCAGAATCAATCTGCTGTTTTTTTTGGTATTTATCCTATTTGCGCTCATTATTTTACGACTTGCAGTTGTGCAATTGGTTCATGGTGAGGATTATGAGAAGCTTTCCATCAGAAATATTACAAGAATCATCTCCATACCTGCACCACGCGGGAAGATCTTAGATCGTAATGGTGAAGTTCTTGTTAGCAATGAATCGCAATACAGTGTAGTGTTTAACCATATTGACCAGGTAGATCAGGATTATGACCAGATCGCTCGGGATTTGGCAGTCTATCTTGTAGATAATAGCATCGAAGTAGATCACCTCGACCGTTTAGGCATGGTTCGGCGCATTCAATATCTCTATGATGGGAAGCAAGAAGCTCTTGATGCTTTTATGGCGGAAAAAGCGATGATGGGTGATACAGAACTCCTTCAATTGGCGAAAAGCTTGCAAGCAGAGCGTGCTCGTCAAACATTGCAGGAGCGCTATGGATATGGAAAGAATGAAAAAGGAAGCAAACCCTTGCCAATCAAGGAAGATGATCTGCTCTTTGCCCTTGAAGTAGAACGGATCAAAGAAGCGATGAATACAGGATACAAGTATGTTCCTCATCCGATTAAAACCAACATTGATAAAGAGGAGCTTTTCGTCGTTTCTGAGCATTTGGACCATCTTCCAGGTGTGGATATTATCGTTGAGCCCATCCGGAAGATTAAGAGTGATAGTGGTCCTTTAGCAACCCATATTCTCGGTTACACCAACTCCATCCAAGCGGATATGGAATCCTACTACCTCGCCAAGGGGTATCGTCGTAATCAACAGATTGGGGTTCAAGGCTTGGAGAAATCCTATGAGGAACAATTGCGTGGTGTAGATGGGAAAACGAAGGTCTATGTGAATAAAAATTATGACACCATGGGGAGTGAAGTAATCTCTCCACCAAAACCAGGGAATGATCTTGTTCTAACATTTGATTGGCAGTTTCAAGATTTTGTAGAGAAGATCGTAGCGGATACCATCGAGGAATTCCGTACCCGTGAGAAGGATCCACTCATTCAATTGGATCAGGCTTCTGTGGTGATCCTCCAACCGATGACTGGGGAAGTATTGGCCATGGTCAACTATCCAGACTATGATCTAAATCTCCGCTATCGTAGCCTGACACAGGAGGAGTACCTCAAGTATATCGCTGGTAATGAGGCCAATATCGCTACTTCAGGTAGGTATCCAGCAGGTTCAACGGTCAAACCTCTCTCGGTGATGATGGCGCTTCAAGAAAAGGTAGTAAGCATGAATGAACAAATCTTTGATCCGGGCTATTTACGAGTGGGTGATCGTGACCTGAAGAGTTGGAAACGTGGAGGACATGGCTGGGTTACGGGGAAGGATGCGCTAAAGGTTTCGAATAACGTGTATATGTATGAGATGGCTCTACGGATGGCCAACTATCCTGCTCAGCGCTATAAATGGATGGATGAATTCGCTGTATTCGATCGCTATTTTCAGCAGTTTGGCTTAGGTGATCCTACGGGCATCGATCTACCCAATGAGCTAGGACGCTTGGATTCCAATAATCCACAATTAGGTTCTCTTGCATACTATCTCATCGGCCAGTATAATTCTTACACACCATTACAGCTTGCCCAGTATGTATCTACCATTGCCAATGATGGGTATCGCGTTCAGCCTCATGTGGTAAAGGAGATTCGTGAAGGGACATTGGATGACCATGCACCAGCCCGAATTTTAACCACCATGGAACCGAAAGTACTAAATCGAGTAGATATTGATGACCAATATATTAAATATATTCAAGAAGGCATGCTTTGGGTAACCAGTCAGGAGGGGGGTACTGCCTACCACTATTTTTCCGATCTGCCCGTTCAGGTTGCTGCGAAAACAGGGACAGCACAAACTGGGGTAGAGGGCTCAGATAACTCCTTGATTGTGGGCTATGCGCCTTACAATAAGCCAGAGATGGCTTTTGCTGTTGTGGTACCAAAAGGAGGTTCGGTCTCTCCAGTTAGTAGCGTGATTGCAAGACGGATTGTGGAAGCTTACTTTGGTATAGGGGAATATGGTGACCAATATCGAGCTTATGTAAAGAGCTTAAAAGATGGTGGACAACAGGCAGGAATTTCTCAGTAATGACTCGAATAGGTATCACGAGGTGAAAATAGGCCATGAAGCAGACAATTCATCATGTGGTCATAAAAGGTACTCGGGATGGCCTCGTCTTTTTCTTAGACGATCAGTGTGGATATGCAGAATTAATTCAAGAATTAGAGATGAAATTGGATCTTGATCATCAGCAGTTTTTTCAGGGACCACTCACCCATGTGATCCTAGACGTAGGCTATCGTTATATTACACCTGAGCAGGAGTTGCAATTAGAGCAATTACTACACCAGCATGGCGCCTTATTTCTCCGTCAGATTCGGAGCAAAGTAGTTTGTCAGGACGATGCTGAACAGATGCAACGGGAGCAAGCGATCCAAGTGATTCCACGTACGATCCGCTCTGGTCAAGAGGTGTTTCATGAAAAGAGCCTTTTGATCCTTGGTGATGTGAATAGCGGAGGTCAGGTAACCAGCCATGGAAATATTTATGTGATGGGACATTTGCGTGGAATTGCCCATGCAGGGTATGGTGGCCGACGTGATACAATGATCACTGCTAGTATCATGGAGCCAGCGCAATTACGCATTGCTAGCGTCATTGCCCAGGAAATGAAACAGCAGGGTAATCAAGAGATGTTATTTGCCTATTTAGAAGGAGAAGAGATCCATTTTGACCATCTTCATAAATTACATCATGCAATGGAACTCCATTCCTTATCTATATCAGACTTGAAATAACCATATTTGAAATAGATGAGAGGCAAGATGGGGTGAAGGGGGAAATAGCATGGGGGAAGCAATTGTAATTACTTCAGGTAAAGGTGGCGTGGGAAAGACAACCACCACCGCCAATATTGGAACTGCACTGGCATTAGCCGGTAAGAAGGTCTGCCTTGTTGATACAGATATTGGATTACGTAATCTTGATGTGGTGCTTGGCTTGGAGAACCGTATCATCTATGATTTAATCGATGTGATTCAAGGTGAATGCCGACTAAAGCAAGCAATGGTTACCGATAAGCGGTTTGAAGGTCTGTCCATGATCGCAGCAGCACAGACGAAGGATAAGGATGCGGTTAAACCAGAAGAGATGAAGAAGATTGTTCAAGAACTCAAAGAGGACTTTGACTATATTTTGATCGATTGCCCTGCAGGGATTGAACAAGGCTTCCGTAATGCCATCGCTGGAGCAGATCATGCTGTTATTGTAACCACACCGGATGTGTCGGCTGTTCGAGATGCAGATCGCGTCATCGGTCTGCTTGAAGCAAGTCACATTACGGACCCTAAATTGGTGGTCAATCGGATTCGTCCCAAGATGGTTAAGCATGGTGAAATGCTGAATGTTGATGAAATTGTCCAAGTTTTGGCCATTGATTTATTGGGGATTGTGCCTGATGATGATAATGTGATTCGCGCCCATAATCATGGAGAGCCCATCGTCCTCAATCCCAAGACGAAGACAGCCATCGCTTATCGTAATATCGCTCGGCGAATTTTAGGGGATCAAGTTCCTCTCATGAGTTTAGAGGAAGAGGAAGGGGCATTAGCACGATTTAAAAAATGGTTTGGTATGAAGGCATAGGAGCAGGAGCCGATTCCTGCTTTTTCCTTTCTAGCCTTGTTTGTGGTTAAGCAATAGGAGAAAGAGGCGGTTGGTAGCTTGATGAATATTCAACGAAGGTATTTGCGTGAATTGGATTGGGTTCTTATTTTGGTTCTCATGGGCTTAGCTGTCTTTAGCTATTTAGGAATTTCAGGGGCCAATCCTAAGTATAATGAAGAGACCAAGCAATTGATTTGGTATATCCTTGGCTTTGCAGTACTTATCCTTCTTCTATTTATTGATTACCACGTGATCGTTCAGTACTCCTATATTCTATATGGATTTGGAATTCTCTTACTCATCGGGCTGTTCTTCTTTGGGGTAGTAAGAAATAATGCGCAGAGCTGGTATGACTTAGGCTTCTCGCTCTTTCAACCATCGGAAATCATGAAGGTCTTTACCATTTTAGCCATCGCCCGCTATCTCTCACGTCGTGACGAAAAAGAGCTACCCTTTTATCATCTGTATGAGCTATGGCCCCTATTTTTACTGGTGATGATACCGGTGGGACTTATCGTGATCCAGCCGGACTTAGGGACTTCGCTGGTCTTTGCGGGCATCCTTGTGGCGGTTCTTTTAATGGTCAATATGCCGCTACGTCCTTTGCTTACGTTTTTTGGAATTATTATTGGTGTTATCGCGATTTTTATTGCCATCTATCTATTTGATCGAGATTTGGCAATGCAGATCTTTCACCTTAAGGATTATCAGTTAAAGCGGATTGATTACTGGCTCCATCCTGAGTATGACCCTACAGGTGATGGATTTCATCTGATCCAATCTCTAATCACGGTGGGAAGTGGACGTTTAACAGGGAAGGGCTTATATATGGGGACGCAAGCCCAGAATGGCTGGATCCCTGAAGGGCAGACAGACTTTATCTTTGCGGTGATCGCTGAGGAACATGGGTTTCTTGGTGCCAGCCTTTTAGTAATGCTCTATTTCTTGCTGCTCTATCGGATGATTCGGATCGCCTTGATGGCCAAGGATACCATGGGAACCTACATCGTCATCGGTGCTGTGGGAATGTTCGTTTTCCAGATCTTTGAGAACATCGGGATGACCATTCAACTGATGCCCATCACTGGGATCACCTTACCATTTTTAAGCTATGGCGGTACTTCATTGCTCACTAATTTTATTATGATGAGTGTTGTTCTTAATGTAGGAATGAGAAAACAGAAGCTTTCATTCTTTGATTAGCCTCTTTTATCGAGCTGTTGACCACCATGTCGACAGCTTTTTTGATCGTGGTACTGCATAGAGCTCTTCTCCTTCTCATAAAGTGTACCAAGGATTGTCCGCGTGGATGACCAGCATGCATGATGAAGGAGGAGAAGTAGGGGATGCGAACGAAATGGTGGCGGTGGCAGACTGCAATGATCCTGTTCATCATTGCCCTCATTATTCTAAATGGGGAAGGGGAGCGCTATGGTCAGGGGAAGCGTTGGATTTATGAAGCCCTGCTCGATTCTCAACAGTTTCCTCAACTTAAAGCCTGGTATGAGGCGTATTTTGCAGAAGGAGCATTATTCTTGCCCGCCTATACACCAGGTTCCTCCACACCGGTGGAATATCAATTACCTTCACAGACGGTAATGAAAAGAACCCGCTACTCTGTAGGACAAGGAATCTGGATTGAGACAAGCCAAGATGATTATGTGGTGGCGGTAGACACAGGCTGGGTACGTTATGCAGGAATGATGGAACAGCTAGGCAATACAATTATTCTCCAATTGCCTGGACAGCAGCAGGTGTGGTATGCCAACTTAGGTACCATCTATGTTAAGGAGAATGATTGGATTGTTCAGGGAACCCGCCTTGCCGATGTCTATACAACCAATACAGGACGAGGACGCTACTATTTCGCTTGGAAAAAGGATGGGGTATTTATCAATCCAGAGGATGTGATTCCCTTTGCCACACCTTAATATACGAATTCATCCCTTATTCGCTGTATTACTCGTATTCGCTGTCATGGTGGATCAAGTTGTGGAGATGGTCACTGTATTCGTGGTTGTCATCATTCATGAATTGGGGCATTGGGCTGTTGCTCGTTTCTTTCAATGGAAGATTGAAGCCATCACCCTACTCCCCTTTGGCGCGGTCATGCATGTAGAGGATGCAGAGATCAAACCGATGCATGAGGGCTTACTTGTAGCACTGGCTGGCCCATTAATGAATGGAGTTCTTGCCATCTTTGCTGGACTCATGGGATGGCTTCAATGGTGGAATCTGGAGTGGGCTCAATTCTTTATGCTAAGTAATCTGATCATTGCCACCTTCAATCTTCTTCCCATCTATCCTCTGGATGGTAGTCGCATCTATCTCTGCATCCGTTCTTACTATTTCCCGTACTGGTCCATCCTTAAAGAACGTATCATAATCAGTGTTATCTTAACCCTTAGCGGCATCGCACTGATGCTTTTCATCCTCCCACCCTCTTTTGGTTGGCTACTGGTTCTCGGTTTCTTACTTCAGCAGAACTGGTGGAAGTGGCGACAGCGTCCCTATGATTTTCTTCGATTTCTCTTTCATCGCTATGTGGCGAATGCTCGAGAATATCCCATTCGTTTAGAGTTGTTGGCAGAGGATGAGACGGTCTGGCTGGCGTTACAGAGGCTCTGCCTCTATCGCTATCACCTCTATCACATGGCCAAGCATCCAGGAGAGTTCGTAACAGAATCCCGCTTTCTTCATGGATTTGTTATAAAACGTCAACCTCAACGTGCAGCCATCCACTTCTTCCGTTACAATAGATGAGAGGTGTTGCGTATGAAGCGATTATTGATTAATGCGAGCGGGACCAAGTTGCAGGCTGCACTGCTGGATCAGCATAAATTGGTTGAACTATGGTATGAACGAAGCGAAGATGAACAGATTATTGGCAACATTTATTTGGGGAAGGTCACCGATGTCCTCCCCGGGATGGAGGCAGCCTTTGTTGATATCGGTCTGCCTAAGCATGCCTATTTACATGTGAAGGATGCCATCCAAGGCTTAGGTACCCATTTTCAGGAAGGACCTCTACCCACCATCTCTCAGCTAGTTCGTCAAGGTGAGGAAGTGCTTGTTCAGGTTAAAAAAGAGGGGACAGAATATAAAGGTCCCAAAATAACGACAGAGCTAGCCCTACCAGGGAAAGCCTTCGTCTATCTACCGCAAGGCGGTTATGTGGCTATCTCCCGTAAAATTGAGGATGGCGAGCAGCGTGGCTATTACAAGGATTTATTGGCGAAACATCTCACAGAACGGGAAGGTGTCATTGTGCGAACAGCGGCTATCCAGGCCACAGAAGCAGAATTACTCGACGAGTTGGAGCAACTCCGGACGCTCTGGAAGGAAGTTCAAGCAGAGGGCACAGGCAAGAAAGCCCCTGTTTGTCTCTATCAGGATCAAGCGCTTATTCAACGGATTTTACGTGATTTATCGGCATTGGACTTGGCAGAGATCATTGTGGATCAACGGGGGATTTGGAAGCAGATTGAACAGACCCTTAAGCTAGAACATGTCCATTGGCAAGGCAGCCTTCAGTTGTATCAAGGCGTAGAGGATCTGTTTAGCACATATGGAGTAGAGCGAGAAATCAGCCGTCTCCTCGATCATCTTGTCTGGTTGAGGTCAGGTGGCTTCTTGATGATTGATCAGACTGAGGCCCTTACCGTGGTGGATGTAAATACTGGTAAGTATACAGGGAAAAGTACGCTGGAGGAGACGATCTATCGCACCAATCTGGAGGCAGCCCAGGAGATTGCACGACAGCTACGACTTCGTGAGATCAGCGGAATCATTCTCATCGACTTTATTGATATGCAGAACCAACAGCATCAAACGGAGCTTCTCCAAGTTTTGGAGCGTGCATTGCGTCAGGATCGCACACGAACAGAGATCATGGGTCTTACGCGCTTAGGCCTGGTGGAGATGACAAGGAAGAAGACGATCCGCTCCATGCAGGAGGAGTATCTACAAGATTGTTCATGCTGTAAGGGAAGCGGGAGAGTTTTGCAGCATCATATTATGGTGGATAAGCTTCATCGTCAATTGAAGGAGTATGAACGAGGCAAGCATTGTGAGATCATTAGCATCGCTCTTCATCCCACGCTTTTTCACCATATCGAATCACAGCTGGGGTGGTCCTATTGGGAAGATCATTTCCCCATGCAGCTATTTTGGCGAGAGGATGCGTTACTTCCAGATGGAACATATAAGATTCTCTATACAGGCGATGATGAGGAACTGGCAAAAACCATCCGTTGACATTCTGTAAACCGTATGTTAAAGTAATCAACGTTAGTGTGCTCCTGGGCATACTGTAACCGCACAGTAAGGGTAGATAACATCTGTCGGAAGGGCAGAGACCTCAAATGGCGAGTCTGAGTATAGGAGGTGCAGAAATGTACGCAATTATTGAGACTGGTGGTAAACAATACCGCGTTCAAGAAGGCGATGCAATTTACGTAGAATTATTGCAAGCCAACGTTGGTGAGAAGGTAACATTTGATCAAGTACTTGCAGTGGGC
Organism: Rubeoparvulum massiliense; assembly: GCF_001049895.1. Taxonomy (GTDB): domain Bacteria; phylum Bacillota; class Bacilli; order Rubeoparvulales; family Rubeoparvulaceae; genus Rubeoparvulum; species Rubeoparvulum massiliense. The sequence goes on along the minus strand of NZ_CVPE01000003.1, from coordinate 274,050 downwards.
AATGGTGAAGGTTTAACTGTTGGAGCGCCAACTGTTGCCGGAGCTAAAGTAACTGGTAAAGTTGACAAACACGGTAAAGGTCGTAAAATCATCGTGTTTAAGTACAAATCAAAGAAAAACTATCGCCGTAAACAAGGTCATCGTCAACCATTCACTAAAGTGATCATCGAAAAGATTGAAGGCTAATGATCCGAGTTGATGTGGTGCGCGATCACCAACAACAGGTTCGACAAATAACCATGCAGGGTCATGCGGACTTCAGCACTGCTGGCAGCGACATCGTCTGTGCAGCTGTCTCAGGCATTGTGATTACGCTTATCAATGCAGCAGAACTCTTGTTACAACAGCCATACATCGAGTGTGAACAAGGCGAGAGCGGATTTCTTCGATGTACGGTCTCTTCCATAGAGAACAAAGAGGTAGAAGAAAAGTTACAATTTCTGCTGAATGCAATGATCATTGCTGTACAGCAAGTGGAAGCTCAATACCCAAAGCATGTTCGTGTAAAACAGACCAATTCTAATACAGGAGGTGAGTAAGATGCTACGTTTAGATCTACAGTTTTTCGCTTCGAAAAAAGGGGTAGGTAGTACAAAGAACGGCCGTGACAGTATTGCAAAACGTCTAGGTGTCAAGCGAGGCGATGGTCAATTTGTTACAGCTGGTAACATTTTGGTTCGCCAACGTGGTACTAAAATTCACCCTGGTAACAACGTAATGCGTGGTGGCGATGATACTTTATTTGCTACGGTTGATGGCGTTGTAAAATTTGAACGCTTCGGGAAAGACCGTAAGAAAGTAAGTGTTTATCCAGCTGCTGTTGAAGCGTAAGTACAATCTTCGTTACCAAATACTTCGGAACTTTGGTAGCCTTTTTCAAAAGCCCGACCATTTGTGTCGGGCTTTTTTGTGGCTTTTTCTTAATCCATCTCGTAGAATATAGGACAAGAGGACATGAACTTGGTGTTAGGAGATGGATTGGGTATGGAAGAATGGAAAGAGAAACAATGGACGACAATATCTCTATTGGAACTATACCGTTCCCTTCGTCACGAATGGTTAAATCACATTCAAGTACTAATGGGCTATCTTGCCATGAATCGTGTTGAGGATGCGAAGCAGTACTTGACGAAACAGACGGACCAAGAGCAGCATTGGAGTCATCTGATCCTCTTCCCGAATGCACAGATTGTAGAATATTTCATTACATATCCATTACGTTATCCACGCATTCAATTGCAATTGCAAGTGCCTGAACGTCTAGATGGTATCCGTCTCAGTGAGAAGAAATGGAGTGCAGCATTTCTCCACGGATTGGAGCATGGAAGCAAGCTTTGGAAGCAGAGGATAGCCTACCTCAGCTCCAATTCTCCTTGCTTCGATCCGACGAACAGCTTCGCCTCCAATTATTACTGCATGCGAAGTGGATGAATGAGCCTTCTCATTGGCTTCAGGAATGGCAGGAAGAGTTGCAGGCATTGGGAATAGAGACCGCCTATCATTTTTTGAGTGATCATGGTACACTACGCTTTACTTGCACATGTTAATGGGGATTCCATATAGGAGGTGCAACCAGTATGTTTGTAGATATCGTAAAAATTTATGTGAAAGGCGGAGATGGTGGCAATGGAATGGTCGCCTTTCGTCGAGAAAAATTTGTACCCATGGGGGGACCTGCTGGTGGCGATGGAGGTAAGGGCGGAGACGTCATCTTTGAGGTAGATGAAGGTATGCATACCCTCATGGATTTTCGCTATCAACGACATTTTAAAGCGGAACGTGGGGAGCATGGACGGAGTAAGAATCAGTTTGGTAGGAATGCTGAAGATATGATCGTCAAGGTACCATCAGGTACCATTGTCACTGATCTGGATTCTGGTGAATTGATTGCTGATCTAACAGAACACGGTCAGCGTGCCTTGATTGCGAAAGGTGGAAGAGGAGGCCGCGGTAATAGCCGGTTTGCCACTTCGCGTCATCCAGCGCCTGAGATTGCGGAAAAAGGTGAGCCTGGTCAGGAACGTAACATTCAGTTGGAGATGAAGTTGATCGCCGATGTGGGTTTAGTAGGATTCCCCAGTGTGGGGAAGTCGACCCTCCTCTCCGTGGTCACCTCAGCGAAGCCGAAGATCGCTGACTATCCCTTTACAACCCTTACACCCAATCTTGGTGTCGTCGATGTAGGTGATGGACGGAGCTTTGTCTTAGCAGATCTACCTGGCTTGATTGAGGGTGCCCATCAGGGTGCAGGCCTTGGTCATCAATTTCTCCGTCATGTGGAACGGACGCGTCTTCTCGTCCATGTCATCGATATGGCAGCGGTAGAAGGACGGGATCCCTATGAGGATTTTGTCAAAATCGAGGAGGAGCTTTATCAATATCATCAAGGGCTCGCTGATCGACCACAGATCATCGTAGCGAATAAAATGGATATTCCTGAAGCAGAGGAGAATCTTCAACGCTTTAAGGAGCAGCTAGACCGTGATCTTCCCATTATCCCCATCTCTGCAGTGACGAGGGAAGGGCTCCGTCCATTACTACTGGCCATTGCTGACCAATTGGATCAGATTCCAGATGTGGAACCAGTAGTAGAGGAGGTAGCACAAGAGGTTGTCTATCGTCCTACACCGAAGGAGATTAAGTTTACAGTCCGTCGCGAGAATGAACGCTTCATCGTGGAAGGGGAAGAATTGGAACGCCTTATCAAGATGACTGATTTTGATCATCGTGATTCCATTGAACGATTCGCGCAGCAGATGCGGAGAATGGGTGTAGATGATCAACTTAGAGCCAAGGGTGCAAGCCATGGCGACACGGTGGAAATTTGTGGCTTAGAATTTGAATTTATTGACTAGAGGGAGTCCCTCTAGTCATTTTTTTTATTTCAGCAGATGTGTAGCAAGGAGCCTATGCCTAACATAGTATGGTAGGGAAATAGATGAAGGAGGAGGCCTACCATTGAAAATTCACGTTGTACAAAAAGGAGACACGCTGTGGAATATTGCCAAAAGGTATCATGTGGATTTTGAATTACTAAAGCAAGCCAACCCACAGTTAAAAGATCCTGATCAGCTTCGGATTGGCATGAAGATTCGCGTACCAACAGATAGTGTACCTGTAAAACCTCAACCGAAGGAGCCTCGCATGGAGCCCATGCCAGAGATGCCAAAGCATGTTCCCATGCCACCCCAACCGCCCATGGTGGAATCACCCATTATGGAGGCACCGCTGCCACCACCGGCGCAACCAGAGATGCCACCTCAATTTATTATGCCGATCATCCCGCAAAATCCCTTGCAACTAGACTTCAATATGTACCAATATCAGTATCAGACACCCCAGGTCCCCTATATGGTACCATACCCGTATCAGCAAGAGGTGCAAGTACCTACCCCATATCCGGTTCCGATGCCAGTCCCAATGCCCATGCCAGTACCCATGCCAGAGGCGCCACAGCCGATCTGCCCACAACTAGAAAAGCGGGAGTCGCCCTATGCCATGGCACCGATGATGCCCTTTGAACAATGCTGGCAGCCTTATCAGCCCTATGTCTATCCCCATTGTGGCCAATTCCCTATGTATGGGCAGGGAATGCCCATCTATGAACAGCCCATGCATATGGGGCTCCCATTTCATTGCCCTCCGATGTCACCGATGATGGAATCTCCAATGCATCATCATCGTCGGGAAAGAATGGGGCATTGCTGTAATGAGACGGAATCGTAAGCCAGAGCCAACCCTTGCAGAATGGCTACTTCAACATTATGATCTGAAGCTGAAGCAGATGAGTCATATACGTCAGCAGGTGTATCGCATTACCGATTGGGATCACAAGATATGGGTGTGGAAGCGCTATAAGCGGTGGGAGCTCTTAGCTGATCAAGAGGCAGTTTTTCTGCACCTCCAAAAACGGGGCTTCCAGCAATTTGTGCCCTTTGTCCGCACAAGAGATGGAAAGAGCTATGCACCTTATCAACAAGGCTATGCAGTGCTGATGCCTTGGATTTCCGGTCGTGAAGTACAGTACCGCTCCTGGGAGCAGACACTTAAGGCATTGCAAACACTACATGGCTTTCATCATGCCGCGCGGGAGATTACGCTTCCCTATCAGCCACCTCTCCATTCATTTACCATGGAAGGACAATGGAGAGATCGTTTAAACAGCTTGATTCAACAAGAGGAATTGGGGCAATTGTACCAATTCCTTTTTCCTCCTCTATCCCTACGCTATCAACCATTCATCAAGGAGGTGTTAGGTGAGGGGGTACGATTCTTTCAAAAATTTCCTCATGCGTTGTTTCAGCAGGAGAAGATGAAAGCACTGGAGAAAAAGCAGGTGGTACATCATGATCTTGCCTCCCATAACTTCATGGAAGGGCAGGATGGTCATGTGTATCTCATCGATTTTGACCAAATTCAGCATGATCTAATTCTTACCGATCTGAATCAGCTTGCGGAACGCTTTCTCTTCGCTCAGCGCTGGCAACTACGTCCTGCCATCCGCCTGCTCCATACCATCATGCAAAATTGGTCATTACGACCGCAGCAGCTCCAACTCTTACTTTACTCCTTATATTATCCTAACTTTTTACTCCGTACATGGGCTGGCTTTATTCAACAGCGTAAAGGGTATGATGAGCATCAGCTTCTCTTCGTTACACAATCAGGCTATCGCCATTGGCAATTGCGGCACCAAACCCTGCAATTGTTGGAGAAGGAGCTGAATGCCTTTGCATAGTCCGCCACCTTCGCTTATGATAAAGAAAAAGTGGAAAAATGGAAGGTGAGGATGGGAATGAATCTGGAACGGGAAATTGATTTTACAGTGAATTGGCTCCGCTCCTATGCAAAGGAAGCAAAAGCAAGAGGACTCTTGGTAGGTGTCAGTGGCGGGATTGATTCTGCAGTGGTCGCCTTTTTGATCAAACGGGCTTTTCCTGATTCCTCCCTTGGGGTAATCCTACCATGCCATAGTAGTGAAAGTGATCTAGAAGCAGCCCAGCTTGTTGTGGATGCAGCGCATCTTTCGCACAAAAAGCTTGACTTGTCGCCGATGCACCAAGAATTGTGGCAGAACATCCAGGAAGCAGGGAAGGATCAGAACTGGGATCAAACGCAGGAACGGCTAAGTGATGCCAACCTTCGTGCTCGCCTACGGATGTCCACCCTTTATGCATTGGCACAACAGTATCACTATCTTGTTGTTGGAACAGATAATGCAGCAGAATGGCATCTTGGTTACTTTACGAAATATGGTGATGGCGCCGTGGATTGTCAACCGTTAAAACGGATCACCAAAGGGGATGTTCGTACATGGGCTCAATACTTAGGCGTTCCTTCCTCCATCATTCAACGTCCCCCGAGTGCTGGGCTATGGGAAGGACAGACCGATGAGGCAGAGCTAGGTGTTTCCTACGATGTAGTAGATGCCTATTTGAAGGGGGAGCAGGTGGATGAAGCTGCCCGAGAACGAATCCAAGCCTGGCATCGGCGAACACAGCATAAACGGCAGGTGCCACCATCTCCTCCCCGCTTTCACAATCGAACGACAAGGTGAGTTCTCCTTGCCATCAATTGGTCAAAAAATTGCGTCCTCTTTGAAGTTATGCTAGTATAAAGACGTATTTTTTTCTGGGAGGAGTCTTACCATGTCAGGACATTCAAAGTGGAAAAACATTCAACACCGTAAGGGCAGACAGGATGCACTTCGTGGGAAAATCTTCACGAAGGTGACAAAAGAGATCTTTGTCGCTGTTAAGAATGGTGGTGCAGACCCGCAAAATAACTTGCGCCTCAAAATGGCATTGCAAAAAGCCCGCGATAATAACCTACCTAATGATAATATTGAGCGTACGATCAAAAAGGCTTCAGGGGACTTAGAAGGCGTTGTTTATGAAGAGATTCTCTATGAAGGTTATGGTCCTGGTGGTGTGGCCGTCATGGTAGAATGTCTCACAGAGAATCGGAATCGTACTGCTGCAGATGTACGGCATGCTTTTTCGAAGCATGGTGGGAATCTCGGTGAGAGCGGCTGTGTCTCTTTCCTCTTCCAACGCAAGGGTGTTCTAACCTTGGACAATGAAGAACAGGAATTGGACGAAGAAGAGGTGATGATGGCTGCACTGGAGGCTGGAGCTGAGGATATATCCAGCGAGGATGATGAGATCGAGATCATTACTGCACCAGGAGATTACCTCAAGGTGAAAGAAGTCATGGAACAGCAAGGCTATCAGTTTAGCTCAGCGGAAGAGAGTATGGTGCCGTCTACCACCGTTGCACTAGCAGGTGGAGATGCAGAGAAGATGATTAAACTAATGGATGCCTTAGAAGATAATGATGACGTGCAAAACGTCTACGCCAACTTTGACATCGATGATGATGAGCTAGCATCCATGGAGTAAATCATTATTCTTAATGTTTATATTGAAGATCCTTTCGAGACCAGCGCAACTTGCAGGACTTGGAGGGGTCTTTATTATTGGAGAAGAAACGATCACATGTTTGTAGTACAATAAGTGGTAGTAATAGATTCTGCATAGTGTGGGGGAGGAAAAATTGTGATTATATTGGGGATTGACCCAGGGATCGCCATTACAGGCTATGGCGTGATTGAAAAGAAGGGGAGCCAGCTTCGTCCGATTCAATATGGTGCAGTGGAAACCAAAGCAGGAATTCCTACCCCCCGTCGTCTAAAACTAATCTATGATGCTTTTCATCAACTCTTCTCCACCTACCAACCTGATCATGTTTCCATCGAAAAGCTATTCTTTAATCGAAATGTGACCACAGCATTTACCGTTGGTCAAGCCCGCGGTGTAATGATTCTGGCTGCTGAGGAGCATGGTTTGCCTGTATTCGAATATACACCCTTGCAGGTGAAACAGGCGGTGGTTGGTTACGGGAATGCAGAGAAGCATCAGGTACAGGAAATGGTGAAGATGCTTCTCCATTTACAAGAGATTCCAAAACCAGATGATGTGGCAGACGCATTGGGGATCGCCATTACACACGCTCATGCCTATCAATGGCAGCACATGATGAATCAGGGTTCCAAATAGAGGAGGAAGAAGATGATCGACTTTGTTGAAGGAGAGCTATGTTATATTACGGAGGAGAGTGTCACGATCAACGTACAGGGCATCGGTTATCGTCTCTTCTGTGCTGAACCGATACAGCTAGTAGTGGGAGAGCATTGCCGCTTCTTTACCCATCAGCATGTACGAGAGGATGCCATTCAGCTCTATGGATTTACCACTGAAGAAGGGCGGGATCTTTTCCGCCTCCTCATTCAGGTAACCGGTATCGGCCCGAAGAGTGCCCTCGCCATTGTTGGCCAGGCCAATCCTCTTCAATTAGTGGCGGCGATTCAGCAGGAGAATCTTGCTTATCTCACCCAATTTCCAGGCGTTGGGAAGAAGACAGCCCAACGAATTCTCCTGGACTTAAAGGATAAGGTAAAGGACTGGATCGCTCAATATGGAGAGCTACTACAGCCGGCTAAGATGCCGACCAATCCTGTGATGACCAATCCAATCCGAGAGGCCAAGGAAGCGCTACTTGCCTTAGGCTATGGAGAACAGGAGATTCTTCCGTGGCTACAAGGAACCAAGTGGCCCGATGATGTAACGGTGGATCAGGTCATCCGCAGTATTCTCCAACAGCTAGGTAAGCGTTCAGGGAGGTAGGAGATGATGAATGAGATGGAAGACCGTATAATTTCTGCTCAGCTCCAATTGGCTGATCAAGGGGAGGAGCTCTCCTTACGTCCCCGTTATCTTCGTGAATATATTGGACAGCATCAGGTGAAAGAAACTCTCCAGATTTTTATCGATGCTGCCAAGATGCGTAATGAAGCATTGGATCATGTGTTACTCTATGGACCGCCTGGGCTAGGGAAGACCACGCTGTCACAGATCATCGCCAATGAGCTTGGCGTGAATATCCGTACAACCTCTGGCCCTGCCATTGAGCGAGCTGGAGATTTAGCAGCCATTCTCACCAATCTACAAGAGGGTGATGTTCTCTTTATTGATGAGATTCATCGGCTCAATCGCTCTGTGGAGGAAGTTCTCTATCCCGCCATGGAGGATTTTGCTCTTGATATTATCATCGGTAAAGGACCCAGTGCCAGATCGGTACGCCTCGATCTGCCTCCATTCACCTTAATTGGTGCAACAACGAGAGCAGGCAATCTCTCCGCTCCGCTCCGTGATCGCTTCGGTGTGGTGAGTCGCTTGGAATATTATCAGATCGAAGATTTAGTGGAGATCGTTTCAAGAGCTGCCGATATTTTAAATGTAACCATGATGGGCGAAGGAGCGCTAGAGATTGCCCGTCGCTCTCGGGGAACGCCCCGAATTGCGAATCGTTTACTACGACGGGTCCGTGATTATGCGCAGGTCCGTGGCGATGGGATCATCACGGAGGAGATTGCTCGTGAAGCTTTACAGCTATTACAGGTAGATCAATTAGGCTTGGATCATATCGATCATAAATTATTAGCTTCCATCATTGATAAGTATGGTGGGGGACCAGTGGGGTTAGATACTATCGCTGCCTCCATTGGTGAGGAATCAACCACCATTGAAGATGTTTATGAACCTTATTTGATGCAAATTGGTTTTCTCCAACGAACCCCCCGTGGTCGGATGGTAACCGCGAATGCTTATCAGCATTTGGGTTTGGAGGATTTGGCGAGGGAGGATACGGAATGATGAAATTAAGGCGTACAGTAATAACCTTTTTGCTCATTGTTTTACTAGGGGGAACGTTTATTCCTTGGTATTCAGTCCATGGAAGTACCCTCTCACCTATGGCGCGAATCGCCCTATTTCTCAATCCAGAAGGGGATGGATTTCGCCAGGTTACACCAGTGATTACACTTTCCTCTCCCAGCTCGTTGTCGCTGGAGATCGAGAGTAATGGTACCCGTCAGCCCTGGCTACAGCTCGGTGCCCATGGAAAGGTTAGCTTCTCGCTCAATCAGCATACCATCCATGTGGTCACCACCTCACAGCGGCAGGAAGCACTACTTCTCGTCCAATCCTTAACCAATGCCAATCAGCATCCCATTCTTCAAGAGCTCAATCTTTATGGACAATCCATGTATCGAGTAACTGTGGGAGCTTATCCTACATTGGATGCTGCAAAGCAAGGATTGGCAACGATTCAGAACATCGTACACCGAGAAGTGCATATTCTTGGTCCTTATCAATTAGTAAGTCAAGCGTTTGCTCAATATGATGGAGCTAAGCAGCTACAACAATTGGTTTTGCAAAGTGGTCTTGAAGCGTATATTGGTGAAGAGCTTACTCCACAAGGGATCATCTACCGTGTTGGTGTAGGAGCAGCTACCAGCAGTGATGGCTTAAATCAAATACGGCAACAGCTAATTCAAGCAACTCCAGCAGTTACTTGGACCGATTCCACTCAATTAACGCAAGCAATTCTCTGGAGGTGGACACGGCAGGATGCAACCCTTTCACCTACACCCTATTCACATTATGTGATGAGTGGAGTAACCAAGCTTTATGCTAGTAGTACAGGAGATGGTCATCTTCCACCACTCATTCAGGTGGATGAAAAATACCAGCGACAATACCGTGGTACCATGGAGCTTCAGCCGATTCGTGGTGCTCTTGCCTTGATTAATCAGCTACCTGTGGAAGAATACTTATATGGGGTCATAGGCACTGAGATGGCAGGAAGCTGGCCATTGGAAGCATTGAAAGCACAAAGTGTGCTAGCACGGACCTATTACTCTGGCTTAGGCAATAAATACGGTGTTGCTGTGGCTTCCGACTCCACCTTTGAGCAAGCCTATAAGGGATATCTTGTAGAGAATGACCGGATCCGCCAAGCTGTGGATGGAACGCAGGGAATGGTTCTCTACTACGGGAATAAGCTGGCCCAAGCTTTCTATTACTCCAATGCCGGGGGTCAAACTGCAGAAGGTCAAGAGGTATGGGGAAATAGCGTACCCTATCTCCAATCCGTGATCAGTAATGATGCTATCGCTTCCCAGGATAAGCCGATCTGGTATCAAGTGGAGCTTCCCAATGGAGTTATCGGCTATATTCGTCAGGATCTAATTAGTATTCTACCGGAGACGAACACCATTAACCTTCAGAAGGGCTATATTAATGGAGATATGGTGAATGTTCGCTCAGGTCCCAGCACTAGTGATCACCCCATCATCGCCAAGGTAGAACGAGGCGTCAAGGTAACCATTCTCGGACAAAGAGTGGAGAACAATTCCTACGAATGGGTGGTTGGACCATTTACAGGTGATGAGATTCAGAAGATGCTCCAATCCAGCTCTCTTGTAAAGGTGAGCATCCCGCAGCCTGTACAACATTTAGAGGTGAGTCAAACAGGTCCATCGGGGCGGGTTTTACAGGTGAAGGCAGATAGTCAAGTGATCCAGCTTTCTTCGCCAGATAGCTATCGTTCCATCTTCCGTTATAACAATCAGAGTCTACGTAGTAATCGTTTTACCATTGAAGAGACAGGGAATTATCAGGTATTAGGAGCAAATGGAGTTCAGCTACCGAAGCCAGATTCCACTCTCCCTCTTTATACCATCGCAGCGGATCAGCAAGTGCGACCATTGACGCAGGAACGAGAGCAGTTTCTCGTCTATGATCATCAAGGGAATCTACATCAGTTAAGTAGCCAGCCTATGTTCCTGATCAATGGTAAAGGCTTCGGCCATGGACTAGGTCTCTCTCAATACGGAGCGAAGGCGATGGCTGAACAAGGTTATGATTATCTCAGCATCCTGCATCATTACTTCACCACACAGGTGGAAATCCGTTCGGTTATACAGTAAAATGGATAAATGCATAGGTACAACAATGCGATAGTGAATGCTATCGCATTTTTTACCCACCTTAATAGGTGGAGATTACAAATTAAGAAGGGGTCAAAGCATGAAGGTAGAAGATTTTGATTTTGACTTACCTGAAGAGCTTATCGCACAGACACCTTTGCGTGAGCGGAGTGCGTCGCGTCTTCTCTGTGTGAACCGTCAGAATCAATCCTTAGAACATCGACATTTCTACGATCTTGTGGAGTACTTAAAACCACAGGATACGTTGGTGATTAATAATAGCAAGGTGATTCCAGCCCGCTTATTCGGGGTGAAGCCAGATACAGGTGCCCATGTTGAAGTATTATTACTTAAATCCATCGGCGACAATCAATGGGAGACCTTGGTGAAGCCAGGGAAACGTCTCAGAGAAGGAGCCTTGATCCAGTTTGGCAATGGGGAACTGATGGGCGAGGTACTGTCCCATACTACGGCGGGTGGTCGCATCATTCGCTTTCAGTATGAGGGGATCTTTAATGAAATCCTTGATAAGCTCGGTGAGATGCCACTTCCTCCCTATATTAAAGCGAAGTTAGAGGATCGTGATCGCTACCAAACCGTCTATGCGAAATTTGAAGGCTCTGCTGCTGCGCCTACGGCTGGACTACACTTTACTCCAGAGCTGCTAGAACGGTTGAGGGTGAAGGGTGTGCAGATCGCCGAATTAACCTTACATGTAGGGTTAGGAACATTCCGACCAGTCAGTGTAGATAATGTGGAAGAGCATGAGATGCATTCGGAGTACTATGAATTAAATGAAGCCAATGCTCGTATAATTATGGAAACCAAACAGCGTGGCGGTCGTATTATTGCGGTAGGGACAACATCAACACGTACCTTAGAAAGCATCGCGCGTAAATTTGGCGGAGAAGTAAAGGCTGACCAAGGCTGGACTGATATCTTTATCTACCCTGGTTATTCACCATTCTTTATCGATGGGATGATTACCAATTTCCATTTACCCAAATCCACTTTGATTATGCTTGTCTCCGCTCTTGCCGGACAAGATTTAATTACGAAAGCCTATCATGAAGCCATCGCTGAGCGTTACCGCTTCTTTAGCTTTGGCGATGCCATGTTTATTTATTAATCAGCCTTTTCCAAATATCTATTGGAAAAGGTTTTCACAGGCGGGTAGATATAGTATAATTGCTAAAATAGGAGGCAAGAACAAGTGGTAGCTGTAACCTATGAATTGATTAAAACGGATAAGAAGACGGGTGCCCGTCTGGGAAGATTACATACCCCGCATGGAACATTTGAAACACCGATGTTTATGCCTGTTGGTACCCTCGCCTCTGTGAAAGCAATGAGCCCTGAAGAACTAAAGGAGATGGGGGCGGGTGTGATCCTCGCCAATACCTATCATCTTTATTTACGACCAGGTCATGAGCTTGTGAAAGAGGCTGGTGGGTTACATCAGTTCATGAATTGGGATCAAGGGATCTTAACAGATAGTGGCGGTTTTCAAGTGTTTAGTCTAGCAAAATTACGGGAAATAACTGAGGAAGGTGTTCATTTTCGTTCTCATCTCTCAGGGGCTAAACTGTTCTTGAGCCCTGAAAAGGTAATGGAGATCGAAAATGCCCTCGGAGCCGATATTATTATGGCCTTCGATGAATGCCCTCCAATCCCTGCGGAAAAATCCTATGTGAAGCAATCATTGGAGCGGACAAGCCGTTGGGCAGAGCGCTGTCTAAAGGCACATCAACGCCCTGATGATCAAGCTTTGTTTGGGATTGTACAAGGGGGTACTTACAGTGATCTACGTATTCAGAGCGCTAAGGAGATCACATCATTGGACTTCCCAGGGTATGCCGTTGGCGGTCTAAGTGTTGGTGAGCCGAAAGAAGTCATGTATGAAATGTTGGAATGCACGGTACCGTTCTTGCCTCAAGATAAACCCCGGTACTTAATGGGGGTAGGTTCGCCTGATGCACTGATTGATGGGGTAATCCGTGGGATCGATATGTTTGACTGTGTCCTACCCACACGGATTGCTCGTAATGGAACATGTATGACCAGTGAAGGGCGCCTAGTCATTAAGAATGCAAAGTATGAGCGGGATTTCCGCCCTCTCGATCCTGCATGTGATTGTTACACCTGCCGCAACTATTCCCGTGCGTATATCCGTCACCTCATACATAGTGATGAAATATTTGGCTTACGTTTAACCTCTTATCACAATCTGTATTTCTTGATCCACTTAATGCAACAAATTCGGCAAGCCATTCAAGAGGATCGACTGCTTCAATTCCGGGAGCAATTCTTTGCCCAATACTATGAAGGGAATCCAGAACGTGGATTCTAGAAAGGGGGGAATAGAATGATGGAAGTGGCTGCAGCAGCAGGTGCACAAGGCCCAAGCCTACTAGGTACTTTATTTCCATTTATCATCATGTTAGTGATCTTCTACTTCTTGTTAATTCGTCCACAACAGAAGCGTCAAAAACAACGGATGTCCATGCTAGATGCCTTAGGGCGTGGAGATGAAGTAGCGACCATTGGAGGACTTCGTGGAACCATTGTGGAGCTAACCGATGATATTGTGAAGCTTAAGGTTGCTGATGGTGTTAAATTAACCTTTGACCGTCAAGCGATTAACGCTGTGATTAATAGCAACAGCGCCAACAATAACAGCAATGAACCAAAGGACAAAGAATAATTAATAAAAAAGCTGCTCGATTCGTCAATAAACAGACGAGTTGGCAGCTTTTTTGATCACAGTTCATGATCAAGATAACCAAATTGATTGTAGCTTATCTGACTATCGATTCACCCCAACAATCCCTCCCACTGCGCTGACTAAAAAAGCGCCTAGCCATAGAAGAAGATGTTGTAAGGAAAAAGGCAGACTAAAAGCAAGAAATCCGATGATGGTTAGAAGAATTGCATAGAGTAGACCAGCCATACCTCCGTGATACCATCCCTTTTCTTGTGCGCGCTTTCCACTGATAAAGCCACCGATCCATAACGCTAAAAGATGAACGGTATAAATAACATAGGGCAAGTTTGCTTCGCTCATGGAAGTAAGGGAGAGAATGGTTGCAATCAAGATAATTCCAACGAAAGCAATGCCCAGCATGAAACCAGTACCGATGACCCAGGGCATCCTTGTCATGGTGCCACCCCCTTTTTATCTAAAAATATGTAGGCTTGTCAATGATTAGACCAAAGGTTTCTTAAATATGGTAAGCATAATCTTTTTTTCTTGTTCAAATGATATGGAATAGTGAAGTTGGTATTACATCTTAGAAACTAATAAAGATGGAGGGAATAAAGTGGAATTACTTACCATCTTTTTTCGCTCTTTCTTAATCTTCTTCTTTGTCCTCTTGTGTTTACGTTTGATGGGAAAGCGGGAGATTGGAAAGCTTTCGGTCTTTGATGTGGTGGTTACTTTGATGATCGCAGAATTAGCTGCCATCATTATTGAAGAACCAAAACAGTCTATCTGGATGGGAATTGTCCCCATTCTAACCATGGTGTTGCTGCAAATTATCATCTCATATATCTCAATGCGCAGTATTAAAGTACGGGAGATGATGGATGGAACTCCTGTTGTCTTAATTGAAAATGGTGCGATTTGTGATGCAAATATGAAAAAGATGCGTTATAACATGGATGATTTGATGACACAGCTTCGTTCCAATCAAATTGCCAATATTGGTGATGTGGAGTTTGCCATCTTAGAGACATCGGGGAAATTGAGTGTTTTTCCAAAAGGAGCATTAGATCATGCAGATCAGCAGGATGAGAAAAGGGATGAGATATCGCTTCCTTATTCCTTTTTCCTTCCCCTTCCATTAATCATTGATGGGAAAGTACAGGATGATAGTCTCAATAAGATTCAGAAGACACGTTTCTGGCTAAAGGGGCAGATTCAGGAACATGGAGTTCAGGAGTTCAAGGACGTGATGTTTGCAACCATTAGTAGGGATGGGATTATCTATGTCGATAAAAAGGATCAGTCATAATCTTTTTAGAAGCAGAGTTGCAAGCTTAACGTCGTGGGAAGAAGGCAGCTAAGCGTGGTCCAATTCGTGGAATACGGCGAATATCCTGAGCTCCAATCATCTTAAACAGAATGGAAATAAAGAGATAAAAAATCGATGCGATCGTGATGAACAGTAGGAGACGAAGTGGACTAAAATCATCGATTTTCCCTATTCGCATGAAAAGCTGCATAAAGAGTGCAAGTAAGCTAAGATTAAGGGCGACTTTACTAAAGAGTACCCACTCAATACGGTACTCAATGGCCTGCATCAGTGAGATGAAATGAAGAACCGTGATAAGGGCAATGCTGATGTTATAGGCATAGGTTACACCATCAATCCCTAGATGTGGTTGAGAAGCAAGGAGAAAGATTAAGAGGCTGCGGACCACGGCACCTACGATGGAATTAATCATCGCATTTTTAGCCAAATCTAATCCTTGTAATGTAGCCTGCAACGGATATTGCAAGTAGAGCAGGATAAAGAAGAGCGACATTTGACGGAGCAGTACCCCTACTGCTTGGTCATTATAGATGAGCAGTGCCAACGGTTCAGAGAGAACGTAGAAAATGACGGAGGCAGGTGCGACAATGACAAGGCAGATACGGATCCCTTGGTGCAGGCGACGTTGGATCAGTCGCCTATTTTTTTTCGCATCTGCAGCTGAGATGGCAGGAATCATGGATGTGGATAAGGAATAAGTAAGGAAGGATGGAATATAGAGAATGGTGATGGCCATGGCTAGTTGACCATAGTAGGTAGTCGCTGAAGAGACAGCGATTCCAGCCATGGCTAGACTCTGTGCTACAAGAATCGGCTCGGCAGCCATTAAAAAACGGGCGATCAACGAGCTGGAGGTAACAGGAATAGAGATGCGAGCCATGCGCCGGAGTAACATTTTTTTACTATCGCCATTCCAGATGGTCTTCGCATATAATTCTTTTTGAAAGATTCCACTCCGTTTCATATAGCCACGCAATACAAGATAACTCGTTATTTCACCGATGATCATGCCTAGCATAGCGGCAGCTGCCGCTTTTTCTATGCCATAGGGAAGGGCATAGAGTGCCAATCCAATGACGGTAAAGATGCGAATGAAAGCTTCTACCATTTGTGAGATGGCTGTTGGGATCATATTGTGAAGACCTTGAAAGTAACCGCGATATACATTAGAGATGGCAATAATGGGGATGATGGGTAGCATCGCTAACATGGGATATAATGCACGTTGATCAGTAAGTAAGTAGGTGGAGATCCAAGGTGTTGCTAGGAACAAGCAGAGTGTCACAGTACAGCTTAGGAAGAAGACAAAGCGGGTGGAGAGCTGTACTAAGCTGGCGACACCGGTGAAGTCCCGTTTTGCCTGGGCTTCTGCCACCAATTTGGACAAGGTAATATTCAACCCAAAGATTGAAAGACTGATGGCAAAGAGTAGAAGCGGGAATGACATGCGAAACAGGCCCCATCCTTCTGCTCCAATCATACGTGGTAGGATAATCTGTGGTACCATTCCTAGTATCTTGGCAATAAGCCCTGACACCACGAGGATAAAGGTACCCTTCATAAAAGATTGTCGAGTCATTCCATGTCCCTCGCTTAATGGTTCGTTCTACGTTCAATTTATGTAGTAGTTCGTCCAATCATGACTAGAAGTTCAATGAGGAAGGAGAGGTAATGGTGGGAACAAAGGTGATGCGGTCTACTGAAGGGGCGTCCCATGAGCAAGTAACTACCATAGAAGTGGATCCCCACGATGGTAAGCAAGATGAGCTCCTTCATTATCTTTGTCAGAGCAAAGCAGAAGAATTTCAATTATTAGGCTATTATGTGACGCGGAGTGACTTAGTGGAATATTTCACAAAAAAATACCGTAACATCCATCTCCCCTTACATGCTTGGACACAGGAGATTCTATCCTTGCGTGTTACTACGTATATGGATTGGATGATGCTACAGGCGCTCTATACTACCAACCGAAGTAAATTGACAGTGGAATCATGAAAGTGTCATAATAGTATCGTTGTTTTTTATCACAAAGGGGGAAGACCGGAATGAAGTCAAGTAAGTTGATCACGTTCATTTTGATCGTTGTGATCATGTTTGGCGTGATCGGATTTACAACCAATGATATGCTTCAGAAGATCACCTTAGGTCTAGATATTCAAGGTGGTTTTGAAATCTTGTACCAAGCGTCAACAGAGGATGGAACCCCCGTTACGAAAGAAGCGATTACCAATACGGTTACCCAGCTAGAAAAGCGGGTTAGTGTAATTGGTGTGGCTGAGCCGGATATTACACCAGAAGGAAATGATCGTATTCGTGTAAAATTAGCCGGTGTTACGGATCCAGATGAAGCTCGGAGAATGCTGTCAACTACAGCGAAGTTAACCTTCCGAGATTCACGAGGGAACATCCTATTAACAGGTACCGACCTTGCACAAAATGGTGCCAGCGTACAGTTCGATGAAGCGAAACGACCATACATCCAAATGAAATTGAAGGATGCTGATCAGTTCCGCCAAATCACCACAGATTTATTGGGTCAACCATTATCCATCTATTTGGACGAGGACGAACTCACTTCACCGACAGTCCAAAGCGTAATCCCCAACGGGATTGCAAGTATTACAGGGAATTACTCCATGGATGAGATTAAAGAGTATGTAGGTCTTCTCAATGCAGGAGCTCTGCCCTTGCAGATGGAAGAGATTGAAGCACGTAGTGTCGGCGCTGCTCTAGGGAAAATGGCATTGGATGCCACAGTTTTTGCCGGGATTATCGGTGCTATCTTCATCTTCTTATATATGATGGCCTACTATCGCTTACCAGGCGTGGTGGCAACCATCACCTTGATCGTTTATATCTACTTGATTCTCCTCATCCTGATGCTAATGAAAGCAACCTTGACGTTACCGGGGATTGCCGGGATTATCTTGGGGGTTGGGATGGCAGTAGATGCTAATATTCTTACCTATGAACGGATCCGTGAGGAGATCCGTACGGGTAAAACCATTCGCTCTGCATTCCGTGCAGGTTCACGTCGTTCCTTAGCCACCATTATGGATGCGAATCTTACAACCATCCTTGCAGCTGTGATTATTTTCTACTTTGGGTCCAGCTCCATTCAAGGTTTTGCTGTTACCTTGATCACCAGTATTATCCTGAGCTTGGCGACCAATGTATGGCTATCCCGTATTCTACTAAATCTACTTATCCAAGCTGGTGTGGCCAATAAGCCATCCCGTTTTGGTGTAAAGGAGAGTGAGATCGGTGAACTTTAGTAAGATACACTTTAATTTTACTTCCCATCGTAAAGTCTACTATTTGATCTCACTAGCAATTTTGGCGATTGGTGTCGTTTCAATGCTCCTCGTGGGCTTAAATCCTGGCGTTGACTTCGTCAGTGGGACAAGTCTTGATGTCTATATTGGGCAATCCTTTGATGAGAAGCAGGTGGCTGACCTTGTAGAGACGACAGGATTCCCAGCTGATTCCATCCGAACTGCTGGTGATCAGAATGAGATTGCGGTTGTTCGGTACAAGGTGAATATCACCCATGAAGATGTAGTGAAGATTGAGAACACCGTGAAGCAAACATATGGAGATCAGGTTACCATTAGTGAAAACACCGTCAATCCCATGGTGGGGCAAGAACTTGTACGTAAAGCGATCTATGCTGTACTGTTAGCCTCTTTGGGAATCATTCTCTACGTAACCATTCGTTTTGAGTATCGTTTTGCCATCTCTGCGGTACTGGCGTTACTCTATGATGCATTCTTCATCATTGCACTCTTCTCCGTCTTCCAAGTGGAGGTAAACCTTCCCTTCATCGCGGCGATCTTGACCATTATCGGTTACTCCATCAATGATAAAATCGTTATCTTTGACCGGATCCGTGAGAATATGAAGACTGCGAAGGTGAAACGCTTCGAGGATCTCGAAGAAGTGGTCAATCATAGTATTAATCAAACGCTTGCCCGTTCCATTAACACCGTATTAACAGTGATGTTTGCAGCGTTTGCGCTCTTTATCTTCGGTGGTGAAGGGATTCGTAATTTCTCCCTTGCCCTCCTCTTTGGTCTTTTTAGTGGTGCATACTCTTCCATCTTTCTCGCCAGTCAGTTGTGGTTGGATTGGAGAGGCAATGAATTGAAAAAAGGAAAGGCTGCCCAAACCAACTAAGAGCAGGCAAACCAAAACCGCGGATCCACTTCCGCGGTTTTTCCACGTCATTCAAGTTAAGCTGGAGAAAGGAGAGGAGGAGAAAAATGCTCGAAGCAAAGACACGCTGGGTCTTACCTGACTACACCGATGAAGAGATTGAGAGAATGATGGCAACGTACCAGATTCCTTCTGTTGTTGCCAAGGTGCTACAAGCACGTGGCATCACCGATCCAGATGAGGTTGCTGCCATTCTACATCCCACCCCTCAGCTTCTCTATGATCCCTTTTTATTGCCGGGGATGGGCAAAGGGGTCGAACGAATTAAAGAAGCGGTGGCCAGTGGGGAGAAGATTCTCATCTATGGTGATTATGACGTAGATGGTGTCAGCAGTACCACTTTACTCATTCATGTTTTTCAGCAGCTAAAGGCCAATTTTTCCTATCATATCCCTAATCGATTCAGCGAGGGATATGGTCTCAATAAAGAAGCCATTGCCAAGGCGAAGGAGGATGGTGTAGCACTAATCATTACCGTAGATACAGGGATCAGCGGTGTTGATGAAGTGGCTTATGCCAATCAATTGGGCATCGATGTAATCGTGACGGATCATCATGAACCACCACCCCAATTGCCACCTGCCTTTGCTCTAATCAATCCTAAGCTATCAGATAATCAGTACCCATTTCCTTACTTAGCTGGCGTCGGTGTAGCCTATAAGCTCGCCCAAGCATTACTTGGCAATCCACCTGAGCAATGGCTACAGTGGGTGGCACTAGGTACCATTGCCGACCTTGTACCATTGGTGGGTGAGAATCATGTGTTGGCAGCCCTCGGTCTGCAGCAGCTTAATCTTGCCCCTACCATTGGGATGACGGAGCTGATCCGTGTGGCCGATTTACGTGAAGGAGAGATTAGCGCTGGGCATATTGGCTTTCAGCTGGGACCTCGCATCAATGCCAGTGGTCGATTAGAGGATGCATCCATGGCAGTTCGCTTACTCATCAGTCAACAGCGTGATGAAGCGGTTCTCCTTGCGCAACAATTAGATCGTCTCAATCGTGAGCGCCAGGAGATGGTGGACGCCATCGCCCAAGAGGCGGTAATGATGGTGGAGGAGCAGCAAGCCATCCGCCCGCGAAATTTCCTCATGGTGGCAGGAGAGGGCTGGAATCAAGGGGTGATTGGTATCGTTGCTTCTCGACTAGTGGAGGCCTATTACCTGCCTACCATCGTTTTTAGCATTGACGCTGAGACGGGCTTAGCAAAGGGGTCAGCACGTAGTATCGCTGGCTATGATATGTATGCAGCCTTACAGACAGCACGGGAGTACTTAGTCCAATTTGGTGGGCATCCCATGGCAGCAGGGATGACGGTGGAGGTTGAGCAGCTAGAAGCGTTGCATGAGGTGCTACATCAATATGCCTGTGAGCATTTACAAGCGGAGGATTATACGCCACAAACCAGGGTGGATGCTAGTATCTCCTTAGCTGAGGTAAATGTGGAGAGCGTTGAAGCGTTAGCACACTTAGCTCCCTATGGTGTAGGGCATCCTACTCCAGCGTTCTTGCTGAAGGAGGTTTCCTTGCAAAACTTACGGGCAATTGGACGAAATCAAGAGCATTTAAAGGGTCAAATTGTCGCTGGCGATGACGCCTTAGATTTGATCTATTTTCAGGGAGCCAAGGTAGGAAGTCAGATTAGTCCAGGCGCCGAGGTGAACACCCTTGGAGAGCTACAGATTAATGAATGGAACGGGACGCGTAAGCCACAGATTTTAATTCGAGATCTTCAGGTTCCACATTGCCAAATCTTCGATTGCCGCCATCTTGCCCAAAAGCCTGAAGAGATCGTGGATCAACTGAATCTTGCTACAGCGTGGAGGACAGGACTTCTTTATTTTCAGGATGATCGTCTTGCTGAAGTAGAGCAGCTATCTAAGCAAGTGATGAATTGTTCACCAATATACATTGACAAATCGGCTAGATCTATTAAAGTGAAAGAGGGAAGATTAGGGTTTGGAGAAGAAAACGGTGGAACATCAATTGACCAATTGGTTCTCTATGATTGTCCGCCTAGCTTAGTGACATTACACCGTAGCCTCCAATCCTTTTCAAGCGTTAAACGCATTTATTGTCTATTTACATTACCCGGGAAATCAACCTTCTTTTCACGCTTGCCACAGCGGGAGGATTTTAAGTGGCTATATGCATTGCTTCGTCAATATGGTGAACTACCTTATACTCAAGTCCAACAAATGTTAGAAAGACGGGGTTGGACAGGGGAGCAAGCGACTTGGATGATTCAGGTTTTCGTGGAGCTAGATTTCATTACAGTTCAAGCGAACCGTGTGTCCATTGTAGCTCATCCTAAAAAACAGGAATTAGAGAGTTCTCCATCCTACCGCCGAATGTATGAGCAGACCGAAGTAGAAAGGGAGATAATATACTCCCCATTTAGCCAGCTCGCAGACTGGATTAGGAATGTAAGAGCTGAAACTGGGCAATGTTAGTAGATAAGGGGGAAGACAAAAATGGATTATCAATCATCGATTCGAGTTATTGAAGATTTTCCTACAGAAGGAATCAGTTTTAAGGATATTACTACCTTATTAAAAAATGGACCTGTTTTTAAGGCAGCGATCCACGACTTGGCTCAATTCGCTAAGAAACAGGGTGCCGAAGTGATCGTTGGTCCAGAAGCGCGTGGCTTTGTGGTAGGATGTCCATTGGCGTTTGAACTAGGTGTTGGTTTTGTGCCAGTTCGTAAGCAAGGAAAATTACCTGCAGAGACGATCTCTGCTTCCTATACATTGGAGTATGGTTCTGATGCCTTAGCCATGCATAAGGATGCCATTCAACCAGGACAAAAAGTATTGGTGGCTGATGACCTATTAGCTACAGGTGGAACAATCTCTACCACCATCAATCTGGTGAAGCAATTAGGCGGTGAAGTGGTGGGGGTAGCGTTCCTTATTGAATTAACAGAATTGGAAGGACGTAAGCGTTTGCATGAATATGATGTTTACTCACTAATCCAGTATGAAAAATAAGACAATATTACTAGGATGATGGAAGAGATGAGTGAGCATTCCTTGAATAACAAGGAATCCCCTAACTCATCTCTTTACATATTGTGCGAAAATGAGGATAATGGAGAATAATAGACCAATGATTCAGGTGAAAATACATGGACGTTAACAAATTGAAAGAAAAAGCAGCCAGTTACCTTCCTCCAGAGCAGGTTGAGATGATCGAGCAAGCCTACTTTATGGCTGAAGAAGCTCATCGCGGTCAACTTCGCAAATCAGGGGATCCCTATATTACTCATCCTGTGGCAGTTGCCGATATCTTACTAGACCTCCAGATGGATGGGTATACTGTTGCAGCCTCCTTACTTCATGATGTGGTAGAGGATACTCCCATTACCTTGGAGCAGGTTCAGACCAAGTTTGGCCCTGAGGTAGCCATGTTAGTGGATGGCGTGACGAAGTTACGCAGGATTAAATATAAGTCCAAAGAGGAGCAGCAGGCGGAGAATCATCGGAAGATGTTTGTGGCCATGGCGAAGGATATTCGCGTTATTCTGATCAAGTTAGCCGACCGCTTGCACAATATGCGAACGCTGAAGTATCATCCACCAGAGAAGCAACGTCAGAAGGCAGAGGAGACGTTGGAAATCTTTGCTCCCCTTGCCCATCGCTTGGGGATTTCCACGATCAAATGGGAGTTAGAAGATACGGCATTGCGCTACCTTAATCCTCAGCAGTATTATCGCATCGTCCATTTAATGAACAAAAAGCGGACAGAGCGGGAAGCGTATATTCAAGAAGTAATCGCCACATTGAAGACGCAGTTGAAAGAGATCAACATTGAGAATGCAGATGTATCTGGACGTCCCAAGCATATTTACAGCATCTATAAGAAGATGAAATCACAGCATAAGGAATTCAATGAGATTTATGATTTGCTAGCAATACGGATTATTGTAAATGATGTGCGGGAATGCTATGCAGCCCTTGGCTTGGTTCATACCCATTGGAAGCCCATGCCAGGTCGTTTTAAAGATTATATTGCCATGCCCAAGTCCAATATGTATCAATCCCTGCATACCACCGTCATCGGTCCCAATGGTGAACCGTTGGAAGTACAGATCCGTACCAAAGAGATGCATAAGACGGCAGAGTATGGGATCGCCGCACACTGGGCCTATAAAGAAGGAAAAGTGGTCAGTAAAGAGAGCCTCTCCGATAAGCTGAGCTGGTTCCGAGAAATCTTAGACTGGCAGCAGGACTATGGTGATGCGCAAGAATTTATGGAAAATTTAAAAACGGACCTCTTTAGTGATGTAGTCTTTGTCTTTACACCCAAAGGTGATGTGGTCGAGCTTCCAGCTCACTCTGTTCCCTTAGATTTTGCCTATCGGATTCACTCAGAGGTAGGTAACCGCTGTATCGGTGCCAAAATTAATGGGAAAATTGAGCCCTTGGATACAGAGTTGAAGACGGGGGACATCGTAGAGGTGCTTACCTCGAAGCATAGCTATGGTCCTAGCAAGGACTGGCTCAAAATTGCCAAGTCCAGTCATGCTCGAAATAAGATCCGGCAGTGGTTCAAGCGGGAGAAGCGTGAAGAAAACATTCGCCGTGGCCGTGAAGAGATTGAAAATGAGCTACGGAAACTGAATCTAGATCCTCATCGTTTTATGACGGATGAAGCGCTCTTAGAAGTTTCCACCAAGTATCACTTTAACCAGGTGGATGATATGATCGCTGCTGTTGGCTATAGTGGGATCTCTGCCTTACAAATCGTCAACCGTCTCACTGAGAAATTTCGTAAGGAGCAAGCAATAGAGGAGAAAGCATTACCTGAGACGAAGCCACCTGTGAAGAAGCATTTTGATCAAGGTGTTCGGGTCAAGGGGATCGATAATCTACTTGTCCGTTTTTCTCGCTGCTGCAACCCAGTGCCTGGAGATGAGATTATCGGCTATATCACGCGTGGTCGTGGTGTTTCCATCCATCAAGTCGACTGTCCCAATATTCAAGATGAACAGGATAAGGAACGTCTCATTGCTGTTGAGTGGGAGAGCGAGGAGAGCAATCAAACCTATCATGTGGACTTGGAGATCCGTGGCTCGGATCGCAAGGGCCTACTCAATGAAATCCTAACCATCGTAACCGATAGTAAGACCAATATTCAGGCTGTAAGTGGTCGTGCTGATAAGAATGGAACGGCTGTGATCGAGATGACCGTGGCCATTTACAATAAGGATCATCTCCAGAAGGTAGTGGATAAAATTAAGCGAACGAAGGATATCTATGCTGTAAGACGGGTGATGAGTTAGATATGTCGGTGATTGGTCTAGAGAGGTGAGAGACGGACATGAGGATTGTTGTCCAAAGAATTCGTAATGGTCAGGTAACAGTAGAGGATGATGTAACTGGCACTATACGGGATGGTCTACTCTGCTTGGTAGGCGTCACCCATGAGGATACGGAAGAGGATGCCAAGTATTTAGCACAGAAGGTGGTTCATCTCCGAATCTTTGAGGATGAGGAAGGGAAGATGAATCGTTCTCTCCTTGATCAAGGGGGTGCCCTCCTATCGGTCTCTCAGTTTACCTTGTATGGAGATTGCCGCAAGGGTCGTCGTCCTAATATGATGCAAGCAGCCCCTCAAGCGGTAGCAGAACCAATCTGGGAAGCCTTCAATCAAGCAGTAGAGGCTGAGGGAGTCCACGTGGAAGTCGGTCGTTTTGGTGCCATGATGGATGTTACCTTTACCAATGTGGGGCCAGTAACCTTTATTGTGGAATCAAAGAACTAAAGATAAGCGAGAAGTCTGGATTGCTCTGTAATGGAGTAGTTCAGGCTTTTTTTATTTATCAGAATCTCAGCCATTACAGATCATTTGTACAAGTTGCACAAAAATGATTGCTGTTATTCGTACAAGTTGCCCAAGGGCTTAACACAGAGAAAATCCTAAAATAGATGTATCAACATCTCACAAGATGTTGGAACGATGGTTCTAGTGGGGGTAGGGAAGGTTAGAAAAGTAAGGTGGAGGTGAGCAAACCGAGATGGATGAACGTTCAAATGAAGATAGAGAGCAGATTGAACAGGCACGTCTCTATATGTACCAGCTATTACAGCGGGGCTTTGCTAGAGAGCCAGATGAAGCGCTTTTTAAGGTCATTCATCAAGAGGAGGCTTGTCAGCAACTAGTGAACATGGATTTAACCCTTGCGGAGGCTTGGAAGGATCTGTTGAACGCGAATGAAGAAGAGCTACCAACGCTGGTTACCAAGGAACAGGAGGAATTCCAACGTCTTTTTATTGGACCAGGACCATTACAAGCCCCACCTTGGGAATCGGTCTACACCAGTAAAGAAGGTAATCTCTTTGATCGTGCAACACTGGAAGTGCGGGCAATCTATCTAGAGCAGGGCTATCAATTTACTCGCTATCAGCATGAGCCCGATGATCATCTAGCCTTGGAATTAGAGTTTATGGCAAAAATGATTGAGCAGTGGCTACAGCTAGAGGATGAAGTAGAACGTAGTATTTCACTGCATGTACAGCGGGACTTTTTGAAGCAGCACTTAATCAACTGGGTACCGCAGTTTGCCCAACGAATTGAGAAGCTAAGCAAATCTCAGTTCTATCAAGGCTTTGCCCATCTGTTACAGCAATTTTTAATCATAGATCTTGAGCTATTACAACGGGAAAAGGAGGAGTAGCGCAATGGAGGATAAACAAAATCAAACCTCAAAGCTCCATACACTGGATACCAATATGAGTCGGCGGACATTTCTGAAATGGACAGGTGCCGTAGCAGGAACAGCAACATTAACAGGAACCTTGACAGGGTGTAATTCCTTAGAGCCAGCAACAGGTCAGAACGAGATTGCCAAGGGTGTTCCTGCTATCGATGAGGATATGGTGATTCCTACTTGTGGTACGAATAACTGCGGAGGACGCTGCCTAATTAAAGCACATATCAAGGATGGTACATTGGTACGGATCAGTACAGATGATGCAGAACAGGATGAGCTGATGATGCCCCAGTTTCGTGCCTGTGTACGTGGTCGAGGCTATCGTAAAATGCTTTACCACCCCGATCGGCTAAAGTACCCAATGAAACGTGTAGGGAAGCGGGGAGAAGGTAAATTTGAGCGGATTAGCTGGGAAGAAGCTGTAGAGATCATTGCCAGTGAAACGAAGCGGATTACTGAAACCTATGGTCCAGGCTCCCGTTATGCAACCTATGCTTGGGGTACCTCTGCTGTCTTTCGTCCTGAGGATTTAGCCACAAGGCTCTTTGATCTCACAGGAGGTCACCTAGGCTATTACAATGACTATAGTGAGTCCTGCGCTATGGTAGCTACACCATATACCTATGGAACCATGTATACAGGGAACTCCAATGATGACTGGGTAAACTCGAAGATGATTATCCTTTGGGGATACAATCCTGCCGAAGCTATCTTTGGTTCAGCTACGAACTTTATGCTACGTAAAGCAAAGGAAGCCGGTGCAAAAATCGTTGTTGTGGATCCACGCTATAGTGATACCGCCATAGCGTTTGCTGATGAGTGGATTCCTATCTTGCCCGATACTGATGTGGCCATGATGAATGCCATGATGTATGTCTTGATCACAGAAAACCTCTATGACAAAGCATTTGTAGATAGGTTTTGCCTTGGCTTTGATGAAGAGCATATGCCTGAAGGTGTACCTGCAGGAGAATCGTTAAAGAGCTATATTCTCGGTAAGCAAGATGGTATTCCTAAGACACCAGAATGGGCCGAGAAAATCTGTAAGGTACCTGCCCATACCATTCGTAGATTAGCACGAGAATATGGCACACTGAAGCCAGCAGCATTCGTACAAGGCTATGGTCCTCAGCGCCGAGCCAATGGTGAACAAGAGGTCCGTGGAGGTACGATTCTCGCTGCCATGACAGGAAATGTGGGAATCCATGGTGGTTGGGCTTCTGGTTCAGCCTTTATGGCTCGCTTTGATAATGCTTGGATGCCCATGCCAGAGAATCCGATCCAAGTAAAAATTCCAACCTTCCTCTGGACAGATGCTGTCATACGGGGAACGGAGATGGGTCCAGAGGATGGTTTGATCGATGGAGATCGACTTCCTAGTAATATCAAGCTCATATACAATCTTGCAGGGAATGCCCTTCTCAATCAGCATGCTAATATTAATCGAACGATCGAGATTTTGCAGGATGAGAGCAAGGTAGAATTTATTGTTTGTAGTGATCTGTTTATGACCCCCAGTGCAAAATTTGCTGATATTCTGCTCCCAGGGAACAGCTTCTTCGAGCGCTATAATCTCTGTACACCTTGGGACCAAGGGAGCTATGTCATCCTCTCGCAAAAGGTGGTAGAGAATCTCTACGAAGCTCGTAATGAGTACGAATGGCTCGCTGAGGTAGCCGATAAGCTAGGGATTGGTCAAGAATTCACCGAAGGAAGGACCGAGAAGGAATGGGTTGAATGGGCTGTGGAAGAGACACGGAAGATCAATCCTGGCTTCCCAACCTTTGAAGAACTCAGTCAGATCGGGATCTATAAGTTTAAGTTTGATGAGCCATATGTAGCCTTTAAGGAACAGATTGAGGATCCGGAGAATAATCCCTTCCCTACGCCATCAGGTAAGATTGAGATCTTCTCCAAGGCACTCTATGATATGCAGAATGAAGAGATCCCAGCCATTCCGAAGTATATACCATCCTGGGAAGGACCAGAGGATCCATTGACGGAGCAATACCCATTGCAATGTATGGGTTGGCATATTAAACGGCGCTGCCATTCCATCCATGATAATCATCCTTGGATGGAAGAAGTGGATCCACAAAGAATGTGGATGAACCCACAGGACGCAGCTCCACGTGGAATCCAAGATGGCGATCGTGTAAAGGTATATAACGATAGGGGTACTACCTTTCTGCCTGTTCGCATTACCAGTCGGATTATTCCTGGCCTCGTGGCCATACCGCAGGGTGCATGGTATACACCAAATGATAAAGGGGAGGATGAACGGGGCTCTATCAACGTTCTGACGAATCACCGCCCAACACCACTGGCAAAAGCTAATGCTCAGCATACCAACCTCGTTGAAGTAGAAAAGGCGTAACGGGAGGAGGAATAGAAATGGGAAAACAACTAGGATTTTATATTGAACAGAACCGTTGTATCGGCTGTCGTGCTTGTCAAGTAGCCTGTAAAGATAAAAATGATCTCGAAGTAGGCGTCCTCTTCCGTAAGGTGAAAGAGGTGGAGTATGGGAGCTTCGTCCAGCAGGGAGATGCCTATCTGCCTAATGTAGGTGCCTACTACATTTCCATCTCCTGTAACCATTGTACGGATCCAAAGTGTGTCGAAAACTGCCCCACAGGTGCGATGTATAAGCGGGAAGAGGATGGGGTTGTTCTCGTCAATCCCGATGTTTGTGTGGGATGTCGTTATTGTACGATGGCCTGTCCATATGGAGCACCACAATTTATTGAGGAATTAGGACAAGTAAGGAAGTGCAACTTCTGTCTTGAACTTATTGCCAATGGTGAGCAGCCTGCCTGTGTAGGTGCTTGTCCTACCCGTTGTATTCATTATGGTCCTATTGATGAGCTTCGCGAGAAGTTTGGAGGAACGGCAGATCTATACGGGCTACCTAGCTCTGAGATCACACATCCCAATATTCTCTTTAATCCACATAAGGACGCAAAACATTAAGCGAAGGGGGTAATGATTCATTATGCATGAATGGCCATTGTTAATCTTCACATTCCTATTACAAGCTGCCATTGGTGGAACACTGGCTCTCTTCTATCTTCAAGGGAAGATGGAGAAGGAGATGGAGCAAGGTCAAGTATATCTTGCTTTAAAGCCATCTGCCATCACACTGGTTACTCTTTCGATTGTGGGACTTATTGCCTCATTCTTTCATCTGGGAACTCCAACACATGCATTTAACTTGATTCGTCATTTGGGTTCCTCATGGATGAGTCGTGAAATTCTCTTTTCTGGGCTCTTTATCTTTTTATTACTTGTTACCTTATTCTTAGCTCTAAAGACGAAGGGCTTTTCCCGTCCTTTACTGTTAATCAGCGGTCTCGTAGGTTCCATTGCAGTTTGGACCATGGCTGCAAGCTACGCTGATACCATTCATTCAGCCTGGAATCATGCGTATACCTACATCGCTTTCTATGCTAACACCTTCACAATTGGAGCTTTATTGATTGGCTGCTTGCTCTTTGCACAGCAGAAGAAGGTGGCTGTAAATGACAAAATAAAAGGAGCATTGCACCGTCTATCCTTCTTCGCAGTCACAGTATTACTGATCCAAATCGTTGCAGCTCCTAGCTACTACGCTAGTCTTAGTGTGGGAGACGAAGCAGAAGTTGCTAGCATCATGCTGATGGCTACTTCCTATGCAGGCATGATACTTTTCCAGTGGGTTTTACTCTTCCTAGGGGGACTTGGAGTCATTCTTGTGCTCTGGAAGGCAGATAAACTTCAGGCAAGCCAATTGCAAAGTATTCTCTATCTTGCATTGGTAGTCTTAATCATTGGAGAGTTCGTTGCGCGCTATCTCTTCTATGCAACAGGTTTGCCTCTTGGCGTAGGATTCTAAAATTAACAGTAGCCAGCGCAATAGCGCAATAAAGATCAAAAACGGGTTCAATCTACTTGGATATGGTAGATTGAACCCGTTTTGATTGCTAATTTACTTTATTAAAACCTACTTTATTTATGAAAAGCAAAATATTTGATGAGACCTTGGAAAATCCCTTCAGCGGCCTGCTCAACATAGGTATCGGTATTGATGGTCCGTTCCTCCTCCTGATTGGTTAGAAAGCCTAACTCAATAAGAACAGCGAGCTGAGAGTTTTCACGGAGTACATAATAATTTCCATATCGCGCACCCATATTACGGAATTGCGTCTGATTAACCACTTCATTAACCATGGTACTAGCCAAGAAGCGCGCATTTATGTCCTTCGTATGGTAGTAGACCATTGTTCCGCGGATGCTTGGGTCTTTGATGGTATTGTGATGAATACTGACGAAAGCATGGGCTTGATAATGGTGGGCTACATCTACACGTCCCTGAAGGGGAATGTAAGTGTCATCCTGGCGGGTCATGATCACAGTGGCACCAGCTGCTTTCAATTTTTCCACCACGACCTTAGATATTTTTAAATTGATGGTTTTCTCTAAGGTCCCATAGTAAGGACCCTTTGCTCCCTGATCTTTCCCACCATGTCCGGGATCAATCACAATCACTTTATCCTGGAGGATTTTTTGCTGTGTCGCTATATCCACAGGTGGTAAACCAGTAATCCCTACTACCCATCCAGCTACATAAGCGGTGGTTCCGTCGGTTAATTGTAGCTTAAACCAATCATTCTCTTGGGTAATGATCGGATACTTATCGCCAACTTGACCATGGGTAAGCACCTCATAATCTAGCCCAGGTCCGGAGCGGAGATTGGTTCCATCGGTTAAGATGGTGACCATCGGTTGATTCTGGATAGGGAGGTTTGCAGATTCTACGAGCCAGCTAGCCACCCAGCCAGATTGCTCGGGCTCCTCTAATTGAATCTGGAACCAGTCCTTTTCTTGTGATAAGACAGAGAGAACAGAGGACATCTTAACCTGTTTCACAATCTCACTATCCAAACGAGGTGCACTCCGAACATTTAAGACATCAACGGCTACAAGCACCTGGGTGGGATAGGTATTAGCTGGCTGCTCTGGTTGCGTTCCGTCGCTGCCCTGAGCGGGAGTAGTAGGAGCAGGTGGGGTTGTTGGTGATGATGGCGAATCATTCATCTCGGCATATTGTCCTGCGATCCAACCGTTTCTCTCAGTCTGTGTACTGGTCAACCATGATATGTAATACCAACCCTCGGAAACCTTTAGGATCCGGACTGCTTGTCCCTCTTTTAGTTTATCGATGATAGGAGCAGATATGGAAGGTTGTTCTCGGACATTTAAGATATCGGCATGGATAATCGCTTCATTTCCAGTATGATTTAGGCGATTGGCTTCGCCTTCTCGCTTCTCAATCAACCAGCCAGCTATCCAGCCTGTTTCTGTCTCAGAATACTGAATTTGTACCCATTTCCCTTGCTCCTGGAGAATGGGAAAGGCCTCTTCTGGCTGAATTAAGCCGAGGGAGGAGAAGCTAGTACTAGGACCTGAGCGAACATGAAGGTTCTCTACAGTAGGCACTGCCAAAATCGTGACAGGAGCATCGCTTTTCTCCGTATTGGTGTTGGCAAAGACCTCAATGGGTACAAGTAGGGGCAGAGCGAGTAATAGGGTAAATAGGAATAAAATGATGGAATTTTTGTGAATATTCACTGCTATTCTTCCTCTCCGTATCACCATTTAAAAATCACCATTACATACAGGGATCATCGCATTGACTTTCCAAATCTCCTTCGCTATCCTGTGATCAAATAGATAGGAGGAACGTCGATGCGAATCGTTGTGGTGCAAAACGGTTTTGATTTTCATCAGGAATTGGAGCGCATTATTCCCCTCTTCTTTGAAGAGGTAGATGTCCAATTTACACAAGTTGAATCGCAGGTTGCAGAGCTTCCCTCACAACCTTTTACAATAGTTTTGACGCTTCATGAAGAGGATGAGTTGCGGGCAACAGGCAAATTATTCACAGATAGGATCAAAGAGGCATATGTGGCAGAGCATCGGCGTACAGCGGTAATTGATGACGAAGGACAGCGACGCAAGGTGGCCAAACAGGTGGTCTCAGCGGTATTACTCCAGCTCTTAGAGGATTGGACGGGCTTAAAGCAGCCTTGGGGAATCCTAACAGGTATTCGCCCAACGAAGCTGATGCACCGCTTCTTGCAGCAAGGTAAGGGTCAGGAAGAGATTGAGCAGTTCATGACTGAGGAGCTACTGGTGCAGCCAACGAAGATCGCCCTTCTCTACGAGATCGCCCAGCGACAGCTTCAAGTTCTACCAGACTTATATGATCTGAAGACCCAAGGGGTAAGTCTCTATATCGGGATCCCATTCTGTCCCACTAAGTGTGCCTACTGTACCTTCCCTGCCTATGCCATAGGTACGAAGCAGGGGCAAGTGGAGGAATTTCTCCAGCTGCTTCATGAGGAGATTAAGGCAATTGGTCAATGGCTACAACGGACCAAGCTAAGGGTCACCACGATCTATTTTGGTGGTGGTACGCCAACCTCCATCACTGCTCAGCAATTGGATGAGATTTTTCAAGGAATGGCTCAGGCATTTCCCCACTTTTCAGAGGTGCGCGAGCTCACTGTGGAGGCAGGACGTCCGGATACGATTACGCCTGAGAAGATTGATGTATTGAAAAAATGGAAGGTGGATCGAATCAGTATTAATCCCCAATCCTTCCATGAGGAAACCTTACAGGCAATCGGACGTCATCATACCGTGGCAGAGACCATTGAAAAATATAAAATGGCAGAGGCCATGGGTATGAATAATATCAATATGGATTTAATCCTCGGCTTACCTGGGGAAGGTGTTAAGCATGTGAGTCATTCCTTGGATGAGGTAGGAAAGCTACTCCCTCAGTCGCTCACCATTCATACCCTCTCGTTTAAGCGTGCTTCCACTATGACCAAGCGGCGCGAGGCCTATCACGTTAGCGATCGTCAGGAGATCACCCAGATGATGGAGCTGGCAGTCCATTGGACGAAGGCACATAATTATCAGCCCTATTATCTTTATCGGCAGAAAAATATCTTAGGGAATCTCGAAAATGTAGGTTATGCTCTACCTGGTTTTGAGAGTCTCTACAATATTATTATCATGGAGGAGCTTCAGACCATCATCGGGCTGGGCTGCGGGGCAGTGAGTAAGCTGGTGGCACCCGATGGCTCCATTCAGCGTGTACCCAATCCAAAGGAGCCCAGGGCCTATGTGGAGCAATTCTCTCATATGCTAGAGCGCAAGCTGAATGCCCTTGCTGCTATGTATGAAAAAGATGAAGCCCTCCCAAAATAAAGGGAAAGCCCACTTGACAATCAATTATGCAAGTAGTAAGATTGATTTCAAATTTCAAAATTATATGCTTAGATCTGATGAAGGGAAGAAGTAGGTAAGGTAGGGCTTGCAGAGAAAAGATGCCTATGGCTGGAAGCATCTTTAGTACCACTTTATCGAATGACATCCTTGAGGACTACTGGTGAAAGGAACTACCGCTTAGTAACCAGAAGCGTTAACCGACGTTATCGGCTTAAAGGGAAGGAAGGGGATACCCCTCTTACTTCCGAAGAAGGGTGGCACCACGAGAATTCTCGCTCTCGTCCCTAGCAAGGAGATACCTTGCTGGAGACGGGAGTTTTTTATTGATAAAAGGAGGGATTGGCTTGAATTCTTTTCGTGTTCCCAAAGGGACCCAGGATATTCTACCTGGTGAAGTGGAACGGTGGCAGTACCTAGAAGAGAAGGCACGCGATTTATGCCGCCGTTTTGGCTATCAAGAGATCCGTACCCCTATTTTTGAACAGACTGAGTTATTTGCTCGCGGGGTAGGAGAGACCACGGATATTGTCACTAAGGAGATGTACACCTTCGAAGATAAGGGTGGGCGCAGCATGACCCTCCGTCCAGAAGGAACAGCTGGTGTGGCTCGTAGCTTTGTCCAACATAAGATGCACGGCTATGCTGACCAACCGCAGAAGCTCTTCTATATCGGACCCATGTTCCGCTATGAACAGCCCCAAGCAGGGCGCTGGCGTCAGCTCCATCAATTTGGCGTGGAAGCCATCGGCAGTGATGATCCTGCTATTGATGCAGAGGTGATCAGCATTGCATATCACTTTTACCGTGAGATTGGTCTAGATGGACTCTCTGTAGACCTGAATAGTATTGGCTGTCCAGTCTGTCGTCCTCAGTTTCGCCAGCAACTGATTGAGCATTTTCGACCGGTGATCGGGGAGTTTTGTAAGGACTGTCAGGAGCGGCTGGAGCGCAATCCCCTGCGGATTATGGACTGTAAGGTGGATGCTGGTCATCCTGCGATGGCGACAGCACCTTCCATACTTGATCATCTCTGCGAGGAATGTGACGAGCATTTCTCTAAGGTTCAACAATATCTCAAGGAGTTAGGGATTCCATTTACCCTTAATCCTCGTTTAGTTCGCGGTCTCGATTACTACACGAGAACGGCATTTGAAATCATTGAAAGCCGGATCGGCGCTGTGAGCACACTATGCGGTGGCGGACGTTACAATGGCTTGATTGAGCAATTGGGTGGACCTGCTGAAGCGCCTGGGATAGGCTTTGCAGTAGGTCTTGAACGGGCAATATTGGCATTAGATGTGCAAAAGGTGCAGTTACCCATGACACCACGCTTTGATCTCTATGTGGTGACCCTTGATGATGCTTCCCATGTGGAGGGTGCTCGACTCCTACAGCAATTGCGCATGGCTGGTTATGCTGCAGACATGGATTACATGGGACGTAAGATGAAAGGGCAGATCAAAGCAGCGGATCGTCTAGAGATTCCCTTTGTCCTCCTATTAGGTGAAGACGAATTAGCTAAAAATGTGGTCGTTTTCAAGGAAATGGCTACAGGGGAGCAACAGGAGGTCGCTCTCTCCCAACTTGAAACTGTCTTAGCTGAGAAATTGAAAAAAAATAGAGAGGATGAATGATGATGGAACCATTCCGTTCACATCACTGTGGTGAGCTTCGTCGCTCCTACGATGGTAGCGCAGTCAAATTGGTAGGTTGGGTACAGAAACGTCGTGACTTAGGGGGATTGATCTTCCTCGATCTTCGTGATCGCAGCGGGATTGTACAGGTGATGTTCGACCCAGCCCAACATCCTGAAGCCAAAGAGGTCGCAGAGTCACTCCGTTCTGAATATGTGGTGCAAATTGAAGGTAAAGTGGTTACTCGTTCTCAAGAGAATGTAAATCCCAATATGGCTACGGGAGAGATTGAAGTATTGGCATCAGCTGTTACAGTTTTGAATGCAGCCAAAACTCCACCCTTCCCCATTAGCGATCAATGTGATGCCGATGAGAGCAAGCGCTTAACCTATCGCTATCTCGATCTACGTCGGTCTGAGCTACAGAAGACGATTATGCTTCGCCATAAAGTGAATAAGATGATTCGCGATTTTCTTGATGAGCATGGCTTCTTGGAGATTGAAACACCGATGCTTACTCGTAGTACACCTGAAGGGGCACGGGACTATCTTGTACCAAGCCGTGTTCATCCTGGTGAGTTCTTTGCCCTTCCTCAGTCTCCTCAGCTCTTTAAGCAGCTTTTAATGGTAGCTGGCTTTGAGCGCTATTATCAAATTGTACGTTGCTTCCGTGATGAGGATTTACGTGCGGACCGTCAGCCAGAATTTACTCAGCTGGATATTGAAACCTCCTTCGTCACCACGGAAGAGCTTCATGACATGATGGAAGAGTTAATGGTACGGATCATGAAGGAAGTGCATGAAATCGAGATACCCCGTCCCTTCCAACGGATGGAGTGGCGTGATGCCATGGAATTGTACGGATCAGATAAGCCAGACCTTCGTTTTGGAATGCAGTTTATCCCTTGTGCAGAGCTCTTTGCAAACTGTGGATTCAAGGTATTTGCGGAAGCCATTGCCAATGGCGGCGATGTGAAGGCTCTCAATGCAAAGGGAGCGGCAGAGCGTTATTCCCGTAAAGAGATCACCCGTCTCGAGGATGAAGTGAAACGGCATGGCGCTAAAGGCTTGGCTTGGCTCAAGTTAGAAGAGGATGGCTGGAAGGGACCGATTGCGAAGTTCTTCAATGAAGATGAACTGAGCCAGCTCCAGTCCCTTGCAGCTGCAGAGGTCGGTGATGTTCTCTTCTTCATCGCAGATGGGAAGAAGAAGGTGGTCCTCGATTCATTAGGAGCATTACGTCTCATCCTCGGTCGCGAGCTCCAATTGATTGATGAAGATCAATTTAAATTTGTTTGGATCGTCAACTTCCCACTTCTCAGCTATGATGAGGAGGAAGGACGTTACGTGGCTGAGCATCATCCCTTCACCAGCCCGTTATTGGAAGACCTACCCTTATTGGATACAGATCCAGGTGCCGTTCGTGCAGCGGCCTATGACCTAGTGCTCAATGGCTATGAATTAGGTGGGGGTAGTCGACGGATCTATCAACGTGAGTTACAAATGAAGATGTTCAATGCCTTAGGCTTTACGCCTGAAGAGGCTCGTGCTAAGTTTGGTTTCTTATTAGATGCATTCGAATATGGCACACCGCCCCATGGTGGAATCGCTTTTGGGATGGACCGCTTGATCATGCTACTGGCAAAACGGAATAGTATTCGTGATGTCATCGCATTCCCGAAAACAGCCCGAGCTCAAGACTTAATGATGGCAGCACCAAGCACTGTGGATGATAAACAATTAAAAGAGCTACACTTAAAGGTTGAGCTGGAAAGTAAATAAGGAAAATATTTCTTTTTACTTACAAATTATGAAAAACGGTTACAATCCAGTGACATCCTTGATCTATACTTGCAGTAAGCTTTAGCGCTATGCTAAACTATATTCAGAAGAGAAAACAGCCCTGAGATGTTAGTGTAAAACCTTATTGTTTAGAGCCAACACTGAGTAATACGGGAGCTTATGTTCAGCCATCGCTCAGAAGCCACGATTTGGTGGACCTGATAAGTGGATGACAGGGCACCCACCTGCGAGAGCAGGTTCTAAACTTAGGCCCACGGCATGTCGGGGCTGTTTTTTTTGTCAAAAATCAGATATGGTGATATCAGGAAAGTTGTTCATAGATGCTAATATCAAGAATATGATTGAGATCTGATTTGGGTCGTAGGAAAGGAATGGAAGTGGAAGATGGCACATGCTTTTTCAAGGACTGAATTACTCTTCGGCACCGAAGGTTTAGAGCGCTTACATCATGCCCGTGTTGCAGTCATCGGGATCGGTGGCGTAGGCTCCTTCGCCGCAGAAGCTTTAGCACGGACAGGGATCGGTCACCTGCTTCTCATGGATGGTGACAAGGTGGATATCACCAATCTGAATCGGCAGATCCATGCAACCCATGCCACCATTGGGGAGTGGAAGGTAGAAGCCATGAAGGAACGGATCCATACCTATGCCCCTAACTGTGAAGTGGAGACCTGGAATTGTCGCTATACTGAGGAGACTGCAGAACAACTCCTTGCCCAACCCCTCGATTATATCGTGGACGCTTTCGACACCATGACATTCAAAATTCATCTGATCAAAGCGTGTGTGGAACGAAGCATTCCCATCATCTCTAGTATGGGGGCTGCCAATAAAATCGATCCTACCATGCTTCAAGTGGCAGATATCTCTAAAACCTCGGTAGATCCCATCGCCCGTGTCATCCGTCGTGAGCTACGTAAGGTGGGGATTACCAAGGGAGTGGAGGTGGTCTTCTCCACGGAGACCCCCATGGAGCCCCATGAATCAGTCCGTGCTCAGTTGGTAGATGAGGGTGAAGTAGAGACGCGAAAGCAACAATTTCCACCAGCTAGCAATGCCTTCGTACCATCCACCGCAGGGCTTACTATGGCCAGTGTGGTAGTACGACGCTTGTTGAACATTTAATATTACGAAGAGAAAGAAGAAGGAACATGACAAGTAGATGCCATGTTCCTTCTTCTATTCCATAGATGTTTGGCTTAAAAAGACGTTGCCATGAACA
The DNA here is from genome assembly GCF_001049895.1 of Rubeoparvulum massiliense. Lineage (GTDB taxonomy): Bacteria > Bacillota > Bacilli > Rubeoparvulales > Rubeoparvulaceae > Rubeoparvulum > Rubeoparvulum massiliense. Next base: position 236,307 of record NZ_CVPE01000003.1, on the reverse strand, counting down.
TCAATTACCAATAACCCATAGGTACCAAGTTGAATATCTTGAATCGTATTCTCAAAATCTTTGATCGTCTCAGATTGTGGCTGATTAACCCAATACCGCTTCAGTCGATTACCATCCGCATAAATCACTTGATGATCTTTATACAGAACTAATGGTTCTGGCAAGTCAAATTGATGAATCACTTCATGATTCTCTCTAGCATGAATCATCACATGAAGATCCCTAGCGTGAAAATTAATGCTTGTTTGCACTTCTATCCATAACCAGACCGATATTTTCAAGTTCCTCTACATTTTTTCTCTCCCAAGCTTGTTGACCTTCATTCCCAATGGCATGCAAAACTTCACGGGGATTGATCAATACATAGAGTTCCCCTTCATGTTCAAAGAAACCTGTTAGATGTAAATGCTCGATTTCTGTATCAAGATTTTCGAAAGTGAAAACTTGTTGTTTTCTATTTTGTTCGGTCGTATTCATGGTTAATTGTCCCTCCGAATTGTAACCAAGAAAATAAAATGTATCATTCCATACCAGTTGATCGAGAAATTCACTTAAGTTATCAGGGGATTCAAACTCGATGTTGACGGGATATCTTTTTTGAGTCTCAAAATGATAGGCAGATTTTTCTCCCTGATCATCTTCAAGCAGAATAAAAGCATCATATACTTTCTTAAGCTGTTCGTTAGGTAGGTTGAGTTGAATCCAAGCATCCTCACGTTCCATACATCCAGGTAATAACAAAAAATGGATTATAATCATACCTAGTAATGAAAACCTCACGGTCATTATCCCCTCTTTTTAAATCTACACAATTTACCATATTATGATATGATTGTATTGATAATAGAATAGAAACACAAGTAGACTAGTCTATTTATGAAAGTATCAGGATTACAATTCATCTACTCATTTTGTATCAGGGGAAGAGGGGGAGTCATTCTGAAGGAGCGAGTAGCGGAGCAATTTCGTAGATTCGCAGTAAATGAGTGTCATGGGTCGAGTGATTTATATGAAGTCCTAGTTCAGCAGATTGCCGAGGATGAAGAGCTCTTACAACTTGCTAGCTATTCCCAGCCCGGACAACCAACTCCCAATCTATTCTTTGCAGCTGTGCATTTTTTGTTATTAAATGGCACTGAGGATGAGCTGTCATTCTATTATGAAAGCATCGTGGAGAAACCGAAGCCTGTGGAGCAGGCTTATCAGCCTTTTCGTCATTTTTGTCTCCAGCATCGTGAGGAGATAATCAATATTCTCCAAACCCGTTTGGTCCAAACCAATGAAGTACGACGCTGATCTTCACCTCGATTCCTACATCGATGGCAAGGCCTCTAGTGAGAGAGTTGCACAGACTGATGGGCATGGACGATGGTTTCAGTGGAAGTTATAACTTAACCATGGAGGTGCAGGATGGATCACATAGAATCGTTATTAAGAAGGGCTGCACAAGACCCGTTGGTGAGACTACAGTTCTATGAAGAATTGCTTGATGCAAAGATCTTCATTATTTCGGATCATTCAGCCTTGGAGATCGAAGATGGAGTAGTTCAACAGGGGACGAAGGTAAGTATTGCTAGATGGTCTAAAGAAGATGGCACCCCCATCATTCCTTTTTTCTCAAGTTTGGAGAATTTACAGAAAGCGATCAAACGAGAGACGCCATATATTCAGTTCGTATGCAAGGATTTTTTTCAGATCATTCGTGGGCAAGCCGCAGTGTTAAATCCATCATCAGAGATCTACAAGGAATTTGCAATAGAAGAGATTGAATCCCTCCTAGATGGTACTCTACTTCAGCCTACTCAAGTTATTCAAGCTGAACGTGGTACCAAGGTGATGATAGGAGAGCCCGCAGTCTACCCTGAAGCATTGGTTCAGATGTTGAAGAAGCATTTTAAATCAGACAATCGTGTGAAGAAGGCGTATCTCGTACAATACTATAATCCAGCAGAGGATGGGGAGCCTCATTCATTAATGATGTTGGAGTGTGACAAAGAGTATCAGGAAGTGATTGGTAAGGCATATCTTGTCGCACAAGCGTCTTTGCAAGATGGTGAATTTATCGACTTCTTGGAGTATCAGGCAAACAATCAACTTTGCCAACAAATTGCTAAGGATTATCAGCCTTTTTATAGGAAGAAATTTCTCGGGATCTTTTGAATATAAATAGGAAAGTCAATTTTGAGTGCGTGGTCTTAGCATAGATCACCTTATCATAAGAGGAGTGATTCAGGTGCAACAATCCGAATTGGTCATCTACCCTAGCAATCGAAAAATGCTAGGACTAGGCTTAGTAAGCCTTATATTTTGCGCCTTAGGAGCCTTCTTTCTCTGGGGAATAGAGGAGGAAGGATCATCTCAATTATATTTCAATGTGATCGGGATTGTGGTACTCGTTTTCTTTGGCCTTTGTTTCATTTATCTGCTCAGTCGCTTGTTCGTGAAAAAACCAGCCATCATCATTCGTGAGGATGGTTTGTTTGAAAATGCTAGTTATGTAGGTGCAGGGTTAATCCCATGGGAAGAGATTCGTGAGGTCTATATCTATGAGTATATGGGACAGAAAATGTTAGGGATTGAAACGAAGGATCCTGATTTTGCCTTGAAAAAGACAAAGCTTAATGGCTTTAAGAAGCTCTTGATGAAAGCGAACAAAGGCTTAGTGAAAGCGCAAATCAGTATCCCACAGACAACCATCTCTGTCCCACTGGAAGAGTTAGAAGAATCTATTAAGCGCTATATACAAGCGTAAAACATCTTATCAACAATGCATAAACTACCACAATACTCAACGCACTTCGAATGATTGCTCGAGGGAGAGTTGCTGCATTGGTGGTAGTTTTCTTAATACAGGATGAAGTAACCAATAGAGTGCAACGAAGAGGTAGCCTATGCTACCACTCAAAAAAACAATTCCGCTTCCTACTTGGCTTGCCATCATTCCTCCCACTAGTGCACCGATGGGAGCAGAAATACTAGCTAAGCTCGCGATAAAGGAGAAGACTCTGCCAATGATCTGAGGATTGAGTATTCCTTGTAGTGTAGATGCAAATAGCACATTGCTTGCTCCCACAATGATCTGCGCACATCCAAAGAGCAGGACAGATACCATAGAGCTTTGCATCATACTAGCTAGGAGCCAGAGTATGCCAGCGATGAAGAAACCAACTATGGTAATTTGACTCAACTTAAATCGGCTCAGCCCTGGTCCTAGTAATGAACCTATGAGAATGCCTGCTGATAAAGAAGCTAAATAGTAGCCATAATAGACTTCACCACCCCGTTGTAATGCATAACTAGGTAATGCTGCTAGGACTGCTCCAAGTAAAAAATTAGCCACAATACTTGCCACTAAGAAAATAGGAATAAAGGAGTTCTTGATAAATCGATATCCTTCCTGCAAATCTTTGAAATAGCTCTGTGTCCCGATTTTGCATGAAGCTGTGGACTTGCTCACGAATTGTATTTTAATTTGGGCGAAGAGGAAGGCAGCGATTAAAAAGGTTATGGCATCAATGAGATAGAGTTGAATCGAACCAATCTTCGAGATGAGGATGCCAGCTAAGCCGGTAAAAACAAGATCCGTACCTTGTGCAGCGATGGCCATGTAAGAATTGCCTTGAGGAAGTTGCTCCTTTGTAATGAGTTGTGGCAATAAGACGGATTGAGCAGGATAGACAAACTGATTGATAAGCGAAGCGAAAGGCATAATCCATAAAACGAGCCAAGCATTGAGGAGTCCCAGATAATAAGCGATAGGAATCAGTAAAATGAGCAAAAATTCACCGATCTGTGTATAGATCATGATCTTCTTCACATTCCACCGATCAACAATAGGTCCTGTGAGGAACTGAAGGGCTGTTGGAAGCATGGTTAGGAATCCAGCAATCCCTGAGTATAGTGGGTCATCTGTCAATTCAAAAACAAGCCACATGGCTGCGATGGTATAAAGACTATCTCCAATATTCGTTGTGAAACGGCCGATCAAGAGTAGAAGGAAATTACGTTCACGTAATAATTTCAGCAGAATCAACCTCCTAGGAAAAATACTTTTTATCATTAAAAATAATTTTAACGATAAAAAGTATTTTGTCAAGGTGGTTTATTTGCTATGATGAATGGAGTAAGGGGGTACGGAGATGGATAATGATAAGGTTGCTAAAGCGTTACTTGATGAGAAGAAGCAGATGATCCTTCGCTCCATTGAGCACGAAGAAAAGTCGATTAAACAGATCGCTGACGAAGTCAATTTACCCTCCTCAAGGCTGTATTATCATATGAATCAGCTTGAGGAGTTGGGTTTAGTGGAGCTAGTAAGGACAGAGTATAAAGGGAATATGAAAGAAAACTATTATCAATCTACATTACCAGCTACGCGAAGCTTTACCTTTGACGGTCAACTTGCCAAAGAAAATGCATCGCTATTGTTCATGCAGATCTATGATTATTTCAATCAAGGAATCCAAGCTCTTGAACAGGAGCTGGTGAAGGATCCTGTGCCAACAGCTGAGGATGCGGATGTAGAGGTCAGCATGATGAAGGGGATTCAGCTGACGAAGGAAGAGTGGAAGCAGCTTAATCAGCAAATCAGAGAGCTCGTTCAAAAGTTCCAATCTGCATCCTCTTCTCATGAACCAAAGAATACAAAGAATTCATATCAATATTTCCTAATGACTTACCCTAAGGAGTAATTGGAAGATATTTTGAATTGTACTTGCAAAAACAGCCTATCCAAATAATCAGAAAAATCAAAATATAAATTGAACTAGACGAGTCGATCTGTTAGAATCAAACTAAAGTATTCTCAGTTCATATGAAATGGTGAGTACTTCTCGTAACGAAGCACGTAAAGACTTTCCAATCGACATAATATGAATCGAAATGGTGGGCAGCAGGGTTGATAGTTGCTCATTGCCCATTTGACCTATTTTTGTAACCGCTTACAATAAGAATAATCTAGTGAGAGTGCTTCAATCTAAAGAAGGAGGTCAAAAAAATGGAGGAATCTGCATTATCCTTGATTCCGCCGGTGTTAGCGCTTGTGATGGTGATTTTAACGCGCAAGGTTTTACTCTCGCTAGGAGCCGGTATTGTTGTAGGGGCATTTATGCTTAGCTATGCAGGATTGCCAGGGGATGAGAGCTTCATCGCTGGCATCTTCACTAGTCTGATTACTAGCGTTGTGATGATCTTCGGAATTCTCAAAGGTATCTTCATCGAAGAAGGTGGAATCAATCAGTGGAATGTCTATAATCTATCCTTCCTCTTAATGCTTGGGGTCATCACTTCATTGGTAGCCCTATCTGGTGGTAGTCGCGCTTTTGGCGAATGGGCCATGAAGCGGGTGAAAACACGAGTTGGAGCCCAATTAACGACCGCAGTTCTTGGTCTTATCATTTTTATTGATGATTACTTCAATAGCTTAATCGTAGGGAATGTGAGCAGACCCATCACTGATCGACAGCGGGTATCGCGGGCAAAACTGGCTTATATCGTCGATTCCACATCTGCTCCTGTCTGTGTCATTGCTCCCATCTCCAGTTGGGGCGCCTATATTATCTCCATCATCGGTGGTATTTTTCTCACGCTACAGATTGCCGATCTCAGCCCATTGAGTGCGTTTCTCCAAACCATCCCCATGAACTTTTATGCCATCATTACCATCCTCTTCGTCTTTGCTACAGCGATTTTCAATCTGAATTTAGGAAAAATGAAAGAGCATGAGGATCGAGCATTCTACCACAACCAACTGGTGGATCCAAGCAAGGGTGCTGCTCCTGGGCAAAGTGAGATTGCCCATAGTCATCAAGGACGCGTCCTTGATCTAGTTCTTCCCATCTTCGTGCTTGTAGCAACCACCGTGGCGTTCATGTTTATTACGGGGCTACAAGCTGTGGAAGGCGAAGTCACCATCTTTACCATCTTTGAAAATACAGATGTGGCTGCTTCCTTATTCTATGGGGGACTTCTCGGTATGCTGGTCACATTTGCCCTCTTCATCAAAAAGGATGTCCCATTTCCGCAATTTCGCAAGGGGATTTGGAATGGGATTAAATCCATGCTTCCAGCCATCTATATTTTGATCTTTGCCTGGACCATTATTGAGATTATTGGTGAGATTGGGACAGGAAGGTATCTCGCAGGACTGGTGGATGCCCATATCAATCTTGCCTTCTTACCATTTCTACTCTTTATCATCGCCAGTTTTATGTCCTTGGCAACCGGCACCTCCTGGGGTACTTTTGGGGTGATGCTAGGCATTGCAGCAGATATCGCGGTTACAGTTGATCCTACTCTTCTCTTGCCCAGCCTCGCCAGTGTTCTCGCTGGCTCTGTCTTCGGGGACCATTGCTCTCCCATCTCAGATACCACCATTCTTTCCTCTACAGGGGCAGGTAGCCACCATATTGATCACGTGATAACCCAATTACCCTATGCTATAACTGTGGGGTTGATTTCAGCTGTCGGTTATTTGGTGCTAGGCTTCACTGGTAGTACCATCATCGGATTGTTGGCAACACTGCTTCTCTTTGTCGTTGTGACCTATCTGCTCAAGCTCAGGAATGACCGAATGGCCTCGACACCTGCATCGAATGAGATGTAGAAACAGTGACTAGAATATGTAATCGACAGGTAATCGCCATAAGATCGAACGAATCTATACATTTTCTTTCGAATAATTTTCGCTTCATATTCACTGAAAAAATGGGCGTTCTTGAAACGCTCATTTTTTCATGGCTTTCAATGGAAAACCAACCTTTACACTGGGAATACACTTTCCTATAATGAGTAGAGATTAGGACGGAACAAAAACGGAGGAGGAGGCTATATGGATCTTTTTTCAGCCTATGAAGAGCAACAACAGGATGAAGGTAAACGAGGTCCCCTGGCAGCTCGGATGCGCCCCCATTCCTTGGACGAGGTGGTAGGGCAGAGCCATCTATTAGGGCCAGGCAAGCTGTTGCGCCGTGCTATCGAAGCTGATCAGCTCTCTTCCCTCATTTTCTATGGCCCTCCGGGGACAGGAAAGACCACATTGGCTCAGGTGATCGCCGCACAAACCAAGAGTCACTTTGCCAAATTGAATGCTGTCACATCAGGTGTGGCGGATCTGCGCAAGCTAATGGAAGAGGCCAAGAATCGCTTAGCCATGGATCAGCGCCGAACCATCCTCTTCATCGATGAAATTCATCGGTTTAATAAAGCACAGCAGGATGCTTTACTACCCTATGTAGAGGATGGGACGATTATCTTAATCGGTGCAACCACAGAGAATCCCTTCTTTGAAGTGAATCAAGCGCTGCTCTCTCGGTCGCAAATTTTTCAACTTCATCTCTTGAATGAGCAGGAGCTTCGCCAGATTGGCGAACGCGCCTTGCAGGATTCGGCAGCTGGATTTGGTGATCTCCATATCCAAGTAGATGAAGAGGCATTTCACCACCTAGTAGAGTACGCAGGTGGTGATGCTCGTAGACTACTCAATGCTTTAGAGCTAGCTGTGACCACAACACCCATGGCTGCTGATGGTACCATCCATGTCACCTTAGCTGTGGCAGAAGAATCGATTCAACGTCGTGCTGTCCGCTATGATAAAGGTGGCGATCAGCATTATGATATTATTTCAGCCTTTATTAAATCTATCCGTGGCTCTGATCCTGATGCCGCTCTCTATTGGCTGGCTGTGATGCTAGAGGCAGGGGAGGATCCGAAGTTTATTGCACGCCGTCTGGTGATCAGTGCCAGTGAGGATATTGGAAATGCGGACCCCCGGGGGATTCAAGTGGCGGTAGCATGCTTACAAGCCCTGCAATTCGTAGGGATGCCAGAGGGACGGATTATTTTAGGACAGGCCACCACTTTTTTGGCTTCTGCACCGAAGAGTAATGCCTCCTATAATGGGATCAATGCTGCTCTCGCCTATATTCGCCAACATGGACAAGGCAATGTGCCGCAGCATTTACGTGATGCAAGCTATAAAGGAGCGAAACGGTTGGGACATGGGAAAGGCTACTTATACCCCCATGATTATCCCTTTGGCTTCGTAGGACAGCAGTATTTACCTGACGAAGTGAAGACCAGTTTCTATCAGCCAAAAGAGATTGGCTATGAACGAAAACTAAAAGCCTTCCTTGATTCCCTCCACGGGATCACCGAGGAAGGAGAGAGAGGGGAAGAGGAATGAAGATTACCACACGGGGGCGCTATGGTCTCACGGTGATGATGGAACTGGCTCGCCATGAGGAGAACCAGCCTCTGCCCTTGAAGGAGATCGCTCAGCGTAATCAGCTCTCTGAACACTATCTAGAGCAGCTCATCCCTCCTTTACGCCATGCTAGCTTGATCAAGAGTGTACGAGGAGCTTATGGTGGGTATCGGTTAAGTCGCTCGCCACAGGAGATTACCGTAGGTGAAATCTTACGCGCCTTGGAAGGACCCTTAAGCCCGGTGGATTTTGAGACCGAAGAGGATCCAGCGAAACGACGCCTCTGGTTACGACTGCGAGATAGTATTGCTCAGGTCCTCAATGGTACTACCTTGGCTGAGATGATTGAAGAGGAAACGGAAGAAGAGCCCGATGGCTATATGTTTTATATTTAATTGGAGAAGGTGACGTTGATGGCAATGGTAATCGATTTAGACCATGCTGCGACCACCCCTGTTCGTCCAGAGGTGGTGGAGGCGATGCTTCCTTATTATCAACAATATTATGGCAATCCTTCCAGTCTTCATCAGATTGGACGTCAGGCCCGGAGTATGATGGATCGCGCTCGTGATCTGGTAGCAACCAGTCTTCATGCCCATCCTTCGGAAATTATCTTTACCAGTGGTGGAACGGAGGCAGATAATCTTGCCATCGTCGGAACAGCTATGGCGTTACGGGAGCAAGGTCGCCACATCATTACAACACAGATTGAACATCCTGCTGTGCTGGAAGCAGCTCATTTTCTTGAGGAATGGGGCTTTGAGGTTACCTTCCTTCCTGTAGATCAGTATGGTCGTGTGACCATTGCTGATTTGAAAGCAGCGTTGCGTCCAGATACCACCTTGATTAGTGTGATGTTTGGTAACAATGAGGTGGGGACATTACAACCAATTCAAGCTATTGGTGAATTGGCAGCGGAGCAGGGAGTAGCCTTTCATGTGGATGCGGTCCAAGGCTATCCCTATTATCCTATCGATGTAGAGGAATTGCATGCGGATCTCCTCACAATCTCCTCCCATAAGATCAATGGACCCAAGGGAGCGGGAGCACTCTATGTTCGGCGAACCCACCCACTTTATGCGCGTCAGCTGGGAGGTAAGCAGGAGCGGGAACGACGGGCAGGGACTGAGAATGTTGGAGCTATTGCAGGCTTTGCCAAGGCAGTGGAGTTATTGCTGACAGAACGAGAAGAACGGTTTCAGAAGGTGATACAGCTTCGAAAGGTATTTTTGGAGGGCTTATTGAAGATCAAGCCAGTACCTCTTCTGAATGGGCATGAAGAGGAGACCCTCCCTCATATTATCAATGTCAGCTTTCCCGGTATTCAGAATGAGATGATGTTGATGAATTTAGATTTGGCAGGAGTTGCGGCATCTGCTGGATCTGCTTGCTCTGCAGGTTCCATTGAAGTCTCCCATGTCCTCCAAGCCATGGGGCTAGATCAGCAACGGATGGAGAATGCCATCCGCTTTAGTCTTGGCTATGAGCTTCAAGTAGAGGAACTGCAGCAAGCGCTCTTAGAAATAACGAAAATTGTTCAACGTCTACAAGCCTAACTCATCCGATGAGAGAGGCAAACAGGATGTTTCGATAAAGATTAGAAAATAATTGTTCTCAATGATGAGTAGAAAGGGGTTTTATCATTTGACGAAGCATGAAGATGATCAACAGACAATACGAAAGAAAGCTGAGGATCTACATCACCAAGCCCTTGAGCTGTTGGAACAGGAGAAGCCACAAGAAGCGGCTGATCTACTACAACAAGCGGTTGCTGTTGATCCGTCTTATCCCAACCCCTTCATTAATTTAGGTGATATTCTCTCCTTACAGGGAGGATATGAGCAGGCTTCCCTTCTTTATGAGCAAGCCCTTGAGCTAGATCCAACCTTAGCAACGGCTTACTATGGTCTAGCCAATGCTCAGTATGGTTTAGGACTCTACCCGATTGCTATTCAGTCCTATGAGAACGCGATTCAACAGGGACTAGAAAGTGGCGATGCTCATTTTATGATCGGGAAGATCTATTATGAGCAAGGGTCAACGCAGGAAGCGCTCTCCTACATGGATGAAGCGTATGGCCATAATCCCTATGATATTGAAGCCCTTTTCTACAAGGGGCTCATTCATGCAAAGCTCGGACAAATTGAGTATGGGTTAGCTTGTTTTTCCCGGGTCATCGAGTTGGAGCCCACCCATGTGGATGCCCATTACAATTTGGGGATCGCCTTTGTTTACCTTGATCGATTAGATCTTGCGAAGACGGCATTAACCCAGGCCCTAGAGCTTGATTCAGATCATCAGCTTTCTGCTCAAGCCCTTCAACTGATCCACCAATATGAAGAAGGAGCCCACGATGAAGCCGAGGATTACGAGCATCTCCATTAATTTGGAATGATGTAAGGATCGGGAAGAAGCGCAATGCAAGGAGGGAGGAGGAGGACGATGGAAGGGTTGAAGCGAGAAGAAGTGGAGTATGTCCGAGGTCAGATGATCCAGGCTGTTTTCCATAATGTTGAGAATCTTTATAGCGTCATCCGTTTCCAAGTGGAAGAAGCCTCCTCTCCATCGGAGAAGAACATTGTGGTTGCTGGCTATTTTCCGTTGCCTCATGAAGAAGAGTGGCTGATCTTTTATGGGGACTGGCAGAATCACCCGAAGTATGGGCGCCAATTTATACCTCAGTATTTTGAACGTGTGAAACCGAGCAGTCGTGAAGGGGTAATTAAGTATCTCTCTAGTGATCTCTTTCCTGGCATCGGCGTAAGGACTGCCGAGAAGCTAGTGGATCATTTTGGTGATCATTGCCTTGAAATCATTAGTCAGGAACCAGAACGGTTAGCAGAGGTTTCTGGGATATCCATGGATAAGATCAATACGCTGCAAAAGGGGATCGCAGAGAACCATATGATTGAGCAGCTCATGGTCTTCCTGTATCCCTTCGGCATTGGTCCGCAGCTTGTGAATCGGATTTATCAAGCCTACAGTGAGGAAGCACTCCAGATCTGTAAGCATAATCCCTTTCAATTGATTGAGGATGTGGAGGGGATTGGGTTTCAACGAGCGGATCGAATTGCTCAGGCTCTTGGTATGGCACCAGATGCACCAGAACGACAACGAGCAGCCATTCTCTATGTGCTCCAGGAAGAGTGTCAGAGGAACGGTCATGTATTCTTGCTTGATGTTGAACTCTTAGAGAAGGCATTGGAGTTGATCCAGCCTGAGCAAGAGGCAGTAGCCATTACGCAGATTACTCAGATGCTCGGAGGTTTGGTTGCAGATGATAAATTGATCATGGATGAGGAACGGGTGTATTTACCCTCTCTCTACTTTTCTGAGCGGGGAGTGGCCCAAGCTCTATCTCGTATTAGCTCACAGGAAGCAACCCAGACATTTACCCTCGATGAGTTGTACAAATCCATCGGGCGCGTTGAGGAACAACATGGTATCACCTATTCGGAGAAGCAGCGCGAAGCCATTGAACTGGCAATGAAAGCTTCTATCCTGATCCTAACTGGGGGACCCGGAACAGGGAAAACCACAGTGATACGGGGAATTTGTGAGGTGTTTAGTGACCTGTATGGTCATTCATTGGATCCTGAGGATTATCGTGATCCTGATGGTGATCCCTATCCCGTTCGCCTCATTGCACCCACTGGACGTGCAGCCAAGCGCATGGCAGAGTCCACGGGCTTGCCAGCGATGACGATCCATCGTATGCTGGGCTGGAATGGGGAGGGCGTGCAATATGATGAAGAGAATCCTGTCTCTGGGAAGCTCTTTATTATTGATGAGTCCTCCATGGTGGATACCTATCTTGCTTTCCAACTCTTACGAGCGCTCCCTGATCAGGTGAAGGTGATCCTCGTTGGTGATGTGCACCAGCTTCCCTCGGTGGGACCAGGTCGTGTGCTACAGGATATAATCCAGAGTGAATTAATCCCTGTGATCACCTTAGATACCATCTATCGTCAGGCCGAAGGATCCTCAATTATTCAGCTAGCCCATGCCATACGGGAAGGTCACTGTCCTGAGGACATTTTAGAAAAGCAGAATGATCGCGCCTTCTTAGCTTGCTCATCAACTCAGCTTTTAGACGTGGTAAAACAGGTATGTCAAAATGCTTTATCCAAGGGCTTTGAAGCCAAGGAGCTCCAAGTATTGGCTCCCATGTATCGTGGTGTTTTGGGAATTGATAATTTGAATCAGGAGCTCCAAGCTCTTTTTAATCCACCTTCTGAGGAGAAGCGTGAAATCAATTGGCATGACACTGTTTTTCGGACAGGCGATAAGGTCTTACAATTGGTGAATGACCCTAATGCTGGTGTCTATAACGGGGATATGGGTGAAGTGGTGGCGATTCTCCAACCAGGAGAACAAGATGCTGATGCAGAGACCTTAGTGGTGGATTTCGATGGGATCGAAGTGCGTTATGAGAAGAAGGATGCGAACCAATTAACCCTCTCCTATTGCTGCTCCATCCATAAGGCCCAGGGTAGTGAGTTCTCCATGGTTATTATCCCTCTAAGTCGTCAATATTATCGCATGCTACGACGCAATCTAATCTATACAGCAGTTACTCGTGGCAAGTCCTACTTAATTCTCTGCGGTGAGTTGGCTGCGTTTCAGCACGGGATCCAGCGAACTGACGAGGGGAAACGTTACACCTATCTATGTGAGCGTCTACAAAATATCTCAATAGAGGGATAATTCAACGCTCATTCTTTTTTTAATCCCAACTCATACTAACATATACGGAGAGCGGCCCTCGTGATGCAAAAGGCGGAGCATGTATTGGGTCTACCTGTTTTTGCCATCGATACGGGGAAATGTGTAGGGGAAGTACGTGACCTTCTTTTCAATGAGCACTGGAGATTAGAGGGTATTCTCTTGGAGGAGAAAGGCTTTTTTAAAAAAGGTGAGATGGTTCCCAGTCAGCAGATTGTTGCCATTGGTGAAGATTGCATATCCATCGCTTCTGAGGAAGTGATTCAGCCTTTCCCTGACTTTTCGTATATTACCATGCTTCGTGGCGATCAAACCCTGAAGGGGAAGATGGTTTATACGGTGAATGGGAAGGAATTGGGACAGATTCAGGACGTATATTTTCAACCTGAATTGGGCATGATTCTAGGGTATGAACTATCCGATGGATTTATGGCAGATGTGATGGAAGGACGACAAGTGTTAAGGCATCCTGCACAACTAGCTTGGGGTAAGGATGCCTTAATCGTTCCTCACGATGCCGAATCGGTGGAACCCTAGGAGGAAGGCTTATGATCACATGTCCTAATTGTGGCAGCATCGATACAGGTAGGGTGGGAACCAACCAATATTACTGTTGGCATTGTTTTGTAGAATTTGAGCAGACTGGTACGACTGCCAAACATATTTATCAGGTAGAGGAAGATGGAAGTCTAAGCTCACTGGATGATCTCTTTCTGTCAGATCGGGTTTCAGATGGTGATCTCATGTAAAACTCTTCCTTACCATTTTGAAAGGGGCGGTTCCATATGCGTATCGTTTTAGCATCCGTCATTGCCATGCTTGCTTTTTTTAGTGTATCCCGAATGAATACAGGGCGTGCTCGCCGTCGGATAAATCGTACGGTGACACGTGGCATACGCCGTATGGCACGCATTGAAATAGGGGATCTTCTCCCAACCCGGCAGATGGCCCGAACAGGACGTCGTATGATCCGTCAATTTGCCCGCTAAGTCATGAATGCAGCTCTCCGTGCTGAGTAATAGTAAAAGAGGTGACCTCATTGAGGTCACCTCTTTTACTATGATAAAACGTGATATTGGAATGCTTTAGGAGCATGTTTATTTCTCACCCTGTTTAATGGCAGCCACTTTACGCTCACCCTTTGCCCGTTGCATTGGCACTTGCAAGGGATGACGGTCATAGATCCCAAAGAGGCGGCGTACACCGTGACCAACCGACTCAACCCAAAGTTTACTTAGAAGCTTGAAGAGGGAGAAACCAACGGCAAATTTTCTCGTGATATCCCATTTCAATTCATCTTCACCACAGATGGTGGCTTTGTTTAATTCAGCTACCTCTTCTTTTAATGCATCCAGCTGCTTCTTCCGTTCTGCTTCATCCTCAATCAACATGATGGCATCGATCTTGGCAATGGTTTCTCGAGCTGCCTGTATACGATATTTAATATCTTCATACAGCGTTTGGTCGATGAGATTATATTCATACTTCAATTCATTGAGACGATAAGCGGTCTCATAGGTTGCTTCCACAATCTCATCTCGCGTCATGCTGTCGGTCTCATAGCTAAGAATATGCTTCCAGCTTGGCTGACAGATGGCCTTGCGATGATCCTCTAGGGTATGGCAGAACTTCTTATAACCATAGATTTCTGGCTTTTCATAGGCAAGGCTACCAGGATCCAGGAAGGGAGCCAATGGTGAGATGAAGAGGGCAAGACGTGGGTCACCATTAAAGCGTTCCAAGAGATGACGGCAATAATCGATGCTTTCCAGAGCATTCTCATAGGTTTGCTTAGGAATCCCAGTCATGAAGAAGATATCGATCTTACGACAGTTATATTTAAGTGCTGCTTCTAACGTTTCTTCAAACTTCTCATTGGTACATTTAAACTTCCCATTTAACATCCGTATTTTTTCATCGTGACTTTCAATGGTCACTTCGAGACTAAACTTGGGAACACTCTCCGCAATCATCTTAAAGTACTCCTCATCAGCTGGATAGAAGAGCTCAATAACCAATTCATTACGGATATTTTCCTTCTTAAGGAGGTCAAAGAAGCGTCTTGCATACTCCATACCTGCTTGCCGGATATCGTGGAGAATAAAGATGGGCGCTGACCCAAAGGTTTGAATCAGGCGAATATCCTCAATGAGGGTTTCCGGTGAACGGAAAGCAGGTTTCCGTCGATTACATACACGCTCATAGGCGAATTTGGATCCACCACATACGGAGCAGTTTTGTGTACAGCCACGGGCTGTGAGCAAGGCAGTGGTGGGATAATTCAACCACTTCACATAAGGCACCACATTTTTTAAGCTCCCATATTTAAAGACCGAACCGATGACATAGCGATAGCTAGGCACAGCAGTGTAGTCCAAGTTATCTGGTACATACGAAAGCTCATTCACCACCGGGGTGCCATCGGGCTTCTTCCATGTTAAGTTCGGAATTTCACGGAAGGAACCGCCAGTACGTAAGGCGCTCATTAGTTGACGGATAGGCTCCTCCGTAGAATCACCACGTACGACGAAATCGCAGTAGTCGTGGCTGATCAATTCCTCATGGAAATAGGATGAAGAAAGACCACCAAACATCACAGGAATTTCCGGATGATATTTTTTGCAGATTTTTGCAAGCTCCACAGCACCATGGGCATGGGGGAGCCAGTGTAGGTCAATCCCGAAGAGGCGAGGCTTTAGACGAGCGATCTCTTCTTCTGGATCATAGTTGGCATCCTGTAACATCTTGTATGCGATGTTGATAATTTGCACATTATAGCCATTGCGTTCCAATGTATCAGCGATACTGGTTTGACCTACGGGATACATTTCGAATACAGCAGATGAAGGGACCACATCACTGATCGGCCCAAACATAACCGATTCTTTACGGAAGTCATAAACACTAGGGGCATGCATCAAAATCAAATCTTTCTTTAAAAAGCGACTAAGCATGATTATCTTCCTTTCTACACACGATGCATGTACATGATGAATCAGGTTTGCCCACTATATGGAGCAAAAAAGTAATGAAGTCCAAAATCCATAAAAACCGTTTTATTAATAAGAACAATCCCTACTCAACTCTAAAGGGAATTCACAAAAAAATAAATAATAAACAGCAGGAATTCGAAAACTATCCATATTTAGATGAAAGTTTGGACACAAAATATCCTCATATACACAGTGAAAAAGGGGTTTATTAGATGAAAGAAACTGGATTAATCAAGTGGATTACCATCCTCATCCTTGTATTATTGGTGTTTATCAATACCTACCTCTTATTTCAGGTGGCCCCTTTTCTACGTGGCTTTTGGAATGTAATTGAAGTGATCTTATTCCCTTTGTTTACAGGAATTATCCTTGCCTACCTACTTCATCCACTCGTCATGTTTGTTCAAAAAAGGGGTTTGCCACGATTTGTTTCTATTTTAGCCATCTATCTCTTATTTGCTGGTGGAATTGCCTGGATTGTAATCCAGGGTGCTCCTTTGATGATCAAACAAATGAAGGAGTTCGCCGATTTTGTTCCCCATTATGTGACGACCTATGAGGGGTGGATCGACCAGTTACGAGCGAAGCAATCTTTACTCCCTGAAGGTATCCAACTGGAGATGAATAAGGGAATTACTTCATTGGAGAAACGGATCTCGGAAGGGATGGGTTCCATTATGAAGCGAGTTCAGACTCTCCTTGATACGATTTTTATTTGGCTGATTATCCCGTTTGTGGTTTTTTATCTTTTAAAGGATTATGAACAGATCCAGACCATCATCCTTCGTTTTTTACCCCGTTCTTTACGTAAGCGGATGATCAGGATGGGGCGTGATATGGATGAAGCCCTAGGAAATTATATTCGTGGACAGCTAACAGTTTGCGCCATTGTGGGAGGGCTTGCTTATTTAGGCTATTGGCTGATCGGGATGCCTTATGCCCTCTTACTTGCTGCCATTGTGGGTATTACCAATATCATCCCTTATTTTGGACCGTTTATCGGAGCTGCACCAGCCTTTATGATCGCTCTGACCATCTCACCGCGGATGGCACTTTATGTGGTCATCGTCAATACGGTGATTCAGGTGCTTGAAGGGAATATTCTCTCCCCAACCATCGTGGGTCGCACCTTGCAGATTCACCCCCTGTTCATTATTTTTGCCTTATTGGTCGGTGGTGAAGTGGGTGGATTATTGGGAATGATCCTAGCAGTCCCCCTCTTTGCCATTTTCAAGGTGCTGATTCAACATATCGCATGGTATTATCGGCATGAAACCAATTGACAAGTGTTTTGAAGATGTGTATACTTCAAAAAAGATAACTATATGGATCAAATGCGATGATGGAACGAGTAGATTACCCCCTTTTCTTCAGAGAAGAGACCCATTGGCTGCAAGGTTTCTGTCAAGGTGTAATCGAAGGCTACTCCAGAGTGTAGGTAAACCTACCGGTCGTACACCGTTATCGTACATCAAGGTGACAGTCTTTTTTTGCATGATAAGGCTGTAACCAGGGTGGTACCGCGTGAATTCCTCTCGTCCCTGATGGACGGGAGTTTTTTATTTTTTTGAGGAGGAATGAAGATGAAGAGGATGACTTCAGCAGAAATTCGTAGTATGTTTTTACGCTTTTTTGAGGGGAAGGGTCATAAGATTGAACCGAGTGCCTCTTTAATCCCCCATGATGATGATACCCTGCTCTGGATCAATGCAGGTGTTGCTCCATTGAAGAAGTATTTTGATGGACGGGTGAAACCAGAGGTACCCCGTATCTGTAATTCTCAGAAATCCATCCGTACCAATGATATTGAGAATGTAGGTGTAACAGCGCGTCACCATACATTCTTTGAGATGTTAGGGAACTTCTCCATCGGTGATTATTTCAAGGATGAAGTGATTCCTTGGGCATGGGAGCTATTAACTAGCCCAGAATGGTTTGGTATTGACCCTGAGAAGCTTTATGTTACCATTCACCCAGAAGATAACGATGCTTTTCGTCTATGGCATGAGGAATGTGGCCTCCCTGAGAATCATATTGTTCGATTAGAGGATAATTTCTGGGATATTGGTGAAGGCCCTTGCGGTCCTAATTCGGAGATCTTCTTTGATCGTGGTGAATCCTACGGAAATGACCAGGATGATCCTGAACTATATCCAGGTGGGGAGAATGAGCGCTATCTGGAGATCTGGAATTTGGTGTTCTCCCAATATAATCACAATCCTGATGGAAGCTACACGCCACTACCTAAGAAGAATATTGATACGGGGATGGGCTTGGAACGGATGACCTCCATCTTCCAAGATGGACGTACCAATTTTGATACAGATCTGTTTTTACCGATTATTCAAGCTACGGCTGATGTGGCTGGTGTACCCTACGGTAAAAATGCTGATCATGATGTGGCCTTTAAGGTCATCGCTGACCATATTCGGATGATCACCTTCGCGATTGCGGATGGTGCATTGCCCTCCAATGAAGGACGAGGCTATGTCATTCGTCGTCTTCTCCGCCGTGCAGTTCGTTATGGTAAGGTCTTGGGCATTGATCAACCCTTCCTCTATCGCCTCCCTAAGGTCGTGGCAGAGATTATGGGTACCTTCTATGAGGATGTAGTGACGAAGCAGACCTTTGTTGAGCAAGTGATTCAGAATGAGGAAGAGCGCTTCCATGAAACCTTAAATGATGGGATGCAAATCCTCAGCAACATGGTTGAGCAAGCGAAAGTGGAAGGTCGTAAGCAATTGAGTGGGGTAGAAGCCTTCAAGCTTTATGATACCTATGGATTCCCTCTTGATTTAACAGAGGATTTTGTCCGTGAACAAGGTCTTTCTGTAGACCAAGCCGGGTTCGAACGGGAGATGGAGGCACAGCGGGAACGAGCACGTCAAGCCCGCCAAGAGGATAGTGGGATGCAGGTACAAGGCGGTATTCTTGGTGACATTACCGATGAAAGCCGATTCGTTGGCTATGAGCAGGGAGAGGTTACCAGTAAGGTGCTCTATCTCTTGCAGCAAGGGGAGCTACGAGACAGTTTGAAGACAGGCGAAGAGGGTGATCTCATCCTCGATATGACCCCCTTCTATGCAGAGAGCGGTGGACAGGTAGCAGACCATGGCTGGCTTCGAAGTGAAGGGGTGGAAGCTGAGGTACTCTCCGTGAAGAAAGCACCACGTGGTCAGCATCTCCATCATGTTCGTGTTCTCCAAGGGGAGCTTACGAAGGGAAGCAGCTACAATGCACAGGTCGATGTGAAGATGCGTCATGATATTGTAAAAAACCATACCGCAACGCACTTACTCCACCGTGCCTTGAAGGATATACTAGGCGAACATGTGAATCAAGCAGGTTCACTTGTGTCCGCTGATCGTCTCCGTTTCGACTTCTCCCACTTCCATGCCATCAGTGATGAGGAGCTAGCTCGGATTGAAGCAATCGTGAATGAAAAAATAGGGGAGCAGCTTCCTGTCAACATCATGCAAAAGGGCATTAACGAAGCCAAATCCATGGGTGCCATGGCCCTTTTTGGCGAAAAATATGGCGATATTGTCCGTGTTGTTCAAGTTGGTGAATACAGCTTGGAACTTTGTGGAGGCTGCCACGTAGGAAATACTACAGAGATTGGACTCTTCAAAATTATCAGTGAAGCAGGGATTGGTGCAGGTACACGTCGAATTGAAGCAGTAACGGGGCGCGCTGCCTTCCAATACATGAATGATAAGCTTGCTACATTGGGAGCAGCTGCTCAATTATTGAAGGCAAAGTTCCTCGATGAGGTTCCGCAACGGATCGAAGCATTACAGAGCAACCTAAAGCAATTAGAGAATGAAAATGAGTCGTACAAGGCAAAATTGAGTCATATGGAAGCAGGAAATATCCTCGATCAAGTGAAATCCTATGAAGGGATCAACTATTTAGCAGCCCAAGTGGATGGAATGGATATGGAAGGGCTTCGCAAAATGGTGGATGATCTGAAGCAAAAAGTGGAGAGTGCCATCATTCTTCTAGCCTCTGTTGAAGAAGGTAAAGTGAATCTTGTTGCTGGTGTTACGAAGGATCTCCTCACTCGAGGTATCCATGCAGGTCAATTGATTAAGGAAGTGGCTACTCGTTGCGGTGGTGGTGGCGGTGGTCGTCCCGGTATGGCTCAAGCAGGCGGTAAAGAACCAGAAAAGTTGAGCCAAGCCTTGCAATTTGTTGAAGAGTATGTCAAAACTAAAGCATAGGGTCAATGATTTTATACTCCTCACATAGTCCAATGGGAAGGAATGGGGTGTTGACTGAGATGAGTTCAATCGATAAGACGATGATGTTTCGTGTCAAAGGTGAGTTGGAGCAAAAAGAACCGAGAGATGTATTGCTTCAGGTGTATGAGGCTCTCGATGAGAAAGGATATAATCCCATTAACCAGATAGTTGGTTATTTACTTTCTGGTGATCCAGCCTATATTCCTCGTCACAATAATGCCCGTACACTCATCAGTCAATTAGAGCGTGATGAGATTATTGAGGAGCTAGTGAAGTCGTATTTGGAGCACCATGTAAAACGTCCGTAGGTATCATTCGCTTGCTCGTTAAAATGTATATTGCTAGTGTGAAAAGGAGAAACTACATGAGGACCATGGGCTTAGATGTGGGTTCAAAAACCATTGGTGTTGCCATAAGCGATGAGATGGGCTGGACTGCTCAAGGGATTACAACCATCCATCGGCGCTCGCAGGAAGAAGATTTGGGAGCGATTCGGCAGCTGGTAGATGAGTATCAGGTTTCTCACATCGTCGTTGGGTTTCCCAAAAACATGAATAATACAATTGGCCCAAGTGGTGAACTATGTTTACAATTTGCCGAACTTTTGCAGAAGGAATTGGAAATTGGCATCACCATGTGGGATGAACGTTTGACAACGATGGCGGCAGAGCGTACATTAATAGAAGCTGATATCAGTCGCAAAAAGCGAAAAGTTGTGATTGACAAATTGGCTGCCACACTAATATTACAGAGTTATCTAGACTCTAAATGAGGTGACATGATGACAGATCATAATCACGAACACGATCACAACCACGACCATGACCACGATCAGGAAGAACGGGATATCATTATTATCCCAGACGAAGATGGCAATGAAGAACAGTTTGAAGTGTTTTATGAATTTACCGTAGAAAGCACAGGCAACCACTATGTGATGTTGATTCCCGTAGATGGCGATCCTGAATCGGATGAAATTTATCCATTCCGTATTGAAGAAGATGGCGAAGATGATCTCCAACTTTACGTTATTGAAGATGATGAAGAATGGAAGATTGTTGAAGAAACTTTCAATACACTCATGGCTGAATTCGAAGATTAATCATTCCTGTACGTGTCAAATTGCATAGATGAGAAGAAGGAAATGATTGGCGCGATTGCTTGTCCAACATTTCCTTTTTTTCGTGTATAATAAGCAGGAGAAGGAGGGAATTGTGTGGAGAAAGATCGTGATCAAGAGCTGAAAAAGCCAGGAGAATTTCGACAGGAGGAATCTCTGCGCCATCAAGAGGATCACCTCGTAGCGGATGAGGAAGACGAGGAGCTTGAACCTACTTCAAAACTAAAGGTTGCCTTGATAACTATCCTAACTGTTTTTATCCTATTCGCCGTCGTCATTGGCGGTGGTGCTCTTTATGTATATACAAATTTACAGCCTGTTAATTCAGTCAGTGTAGAACCCGTTCGTGTGGAGATACCTAGTGGTGCTACACCCAAAAAGATCGCTACGATACTAGAGGAGAATGGGTTGATTCGCAGTGGATTCATTTATTCATACTATCTGAAATGGAAGGGTGACGGGGTCTCCTCTCGCCTACAAGCGGGGACCTATGATTTTGTCCCTGGTACATCTTTAGAGGAATTGACCAATAAAATGGTACAAGGGGTAGTGGTACAGGTTGATACGAAACGTATCACCATTCCTGAAGGTTGGAATGTGAATCAGATTGCCGATTATTTAAGCGGTGAGGGCTTAGTCAATCGTGATACGTTTATTCAAGAAATTAATATGGGGAATTTTTCTTATGACTTCCTATCTGAGATCACTCAGGAGGAAGGGGCTAACTACCGTTTAGAAGGATTTTTGTTCCCGGATACGTATGATGTTCCAAAGGGTGCAAGCGAGCACGAAATCATTGATATGATGTTGCGTAACTTTGATAAGAAGGTGACCGCTGAGATTCGCACAGGTTTTGAACAGCAAAGACTCTCCTTCTATGATGCTATCACCTTAGCATCCATTGTAGAGCGTGAAGTGATCCTCGATGAAGAGCGACCCATCGTGGCAGGGGTCTTCTACAATCGAATGGAAGATCATATTCGTTTAGAATCATGTGCAACTGTTCAATATGTGTTGGGCAAGCAGAAGGATGTCATCACCTTTGACGACCTTGAAGTAGAGAGTCCTTACAACACATACAAGCATGATGGGTTACCACCGGGTCCCATCGGTAATCCGGGACTAGCTTCCATTCAGTCGGTGGCTGCCCCACAGGATAATGATTATTATTTCTTTGTTACGAAGAAGGATGGAAGTAAGAGCCATCATTTCTCACGTACCTATGAAGAGCATTTAAAAAATGATGCAAAAAGCAGAGGCAGCTGGTAAGCACTGCGTCTATATTCGAGGATTTTAATTCGGTGATATTCTTAGCTCAAGGCTATCTTCAGTGGTCATTTTCACGAGGCCACTTGGAGATAGTCTTTTTTTATACACTTCATCTTGATTCATAGGGTAAAAGTACCAATAATTAGATTAAATGCGGATATAATTCTCATTTTAGTATATAATTCAGGCGTATTTTATATTTGTGAAGTAAACTTCATACTTTCAACACAATCATATGACAATTAAGTGAAGGTTGATCAATGCAACTTCATACCTCACGGGGTTATGGTATCCTATGTATGAAAACATTTTACATAAATGTTTTCTACCCTGCAGGTAATTGCTAAAAAGCTTAAATTATGGCTAGCCATGATGCGAATCTGTGAAGAGAGAAGGTAATCGCTCATGATGAACTGGTTGCGTACAAACAAGATTAGTGCCGGTATTCTTCTGGTCTTACGTGTATGGTTAGGCTGGCATTGGATGACAGCAGGTTGGGGTAAGCTAACCAATGGTTTTGATGCCAGTGGTTTTATGAAAGGAGCCATTGCAAAAGCAGGTGGAGATCATCCTGCTGTGCAGAGTTGGTGGGCTAGTTTTCTGGACGGATTTGCATTACCCAATGTAGGATTCTTTAACTTTCTTATGCCATGGGGCGAATTCTTAGTTGGTCTTGGTCTCATTCTTGGTACATTAACAACAGCAGCAGCATTCTTTGGATTAGTGATGAACTTCGCCTTCTTCTTTAGTGGCACAGTAAGCTCCAATCCTCAGATGATCATTGTTGGATTTATCATTTTGATGGCAGGCTTTAATGCAGGCCGCTATGGTGGAGACTATTGGGTGATTCCATATTTACGACAATGGTGGAACAGGCGAGTCAAGAAGGATGCAACAGTAAAAACAGCATAACTGACTTCTACTTGAGAAAGCGATCATCGAAATGGATGATCGCTTTTTTGCGTTTTTCAATATCAAATATGAAATTTTACAATAACCTCACAAAATGCTCATAAAAAAATGTCTATTTTATGAACTAAAGTGAAATCTAGAGAAGACAATAGGGGTAATATGCTACGATAAAAATGGAAGCTGATAAACAAACTTCTAAATATGCATGAATATGCTGAAGCAACAAGATGTGACTAATCCCATCAATACATGGTGAAGGAGGTAATAAATATGTTTAATCGATGGCTTCGAACCAATAAAATCAGTGCAGGTATCTTACTAGTACTCCGTGTTTGGTTAGGCTGGAAGTGGATGACAGCAGGCTGGGGTAAACTTACCGATGGTTTTGATGTAAGTGGTTATTTGAAAGGTACCCTTGCTAAGGCAACTGGCGAAAAACCTGTTGTTCAGGAGTGGTGGGGTAGCTTTATTGAAGGGTTTGCTCTGCCCAATGCAGGATTCTTTAACCTCGCAATTCCTTGGGGTGAATTTTTAGTCGGATTAGGACTTATTCTAGGTACTCTTACTACTGCAGCGGCATTTTTTGGCTTAATGATGAACTTCGCATTCTTCTTTAGTGGTACGATTAGCAATAATCCTGAGATGATCATTTGTGGTTTTATTATCTTGGCTGCGGGCGCTAATGCAGGTTACTTTGGAGGTGACCGCTGGGTACTCCCATTCATCAAGGAAAAGCTATTCAATCGTAAGGGTCAACATCGAGAAACACCAACTGCATAGCGGTATAAGATTAGTAATTATATCTATAGCGTAACAAGCCATTAAGGAAAAAGTGCAGGTCACCCAATCATCTGGTTGAGTGACCTGTTTTTTGATTATCTGTAAGAGCGAGTCGATGTGCAAATTTTTTCTATAAAATACCCTTTACAATCATGTATCATTATATTAACTGATAACGTACATTAATGTAAAATAATAGCTGTGCAGTCATGACTTTTTGTATGAGTATGATGAATAGTGTAAGATAAAAAAAAGAGAAGAGGATGATGTGGTGTGAAAGCGATCTGTAATGCAGCGGTTGTAAAGACCATCACTCATGGTGACCTTGAAGAGGCAACTGTATTGATCGATCAAGGCAAGATTTTGATGGTTGGGCATAACCTTGAGATTCCCGAGGGAACAGAAATCATTGATGCCAAGGGCGGGATTGTGACACCTGGCATCATTGATGTACATACTCATGTCGGTTTGTTTACAGAAGGCGCAGGCGAATCTGGCGTGGATGGGAATGAGATGACGGAGGCCTCAACGCCCCATGTACGGGCCATTGATGGGATTAATCCAGACGATCTAGCCTTTGAGGATGCGAGGAAGGGGGGCGTCACCACTGTACAGATTATGCCTGGTAGTGCCAATGTAATCGGGGGCGAGATGGCTGTCTTAAAGACTGTAGGAACCACGGTGGAGGAGATGATGGTAAAGGCTCCATCTGCCTTGAAGGTTGCTTTTGGGGAGAATCCTAAGCGCGTCTATGGGAAGAAAGGGAAAATGCCCATGACTCGTATGGGGGTTGCTGCCGTTCTTCGGGAGCAATTGTACAAGGCTCGGACCTACATTGAAAAGAAGAAACGTGCCCAAGAAAACGGAGATTACTTTGAATATGATCTTCGTATGGAAGTCTTAACACAAGTGGTGGAAGGTAAAATACCGATGCGCGCCCATGCCCATCGTGCTGATGATATGATGACGGCGATTCGCATCGCTGAAGAGTTTAGCCTTCATTTAACCTTAGAGCATGGTACAGAAGGTCATAAAATTGCTAAGATCCTTGGAGAAAAGGGTGTGCCAGTAGCGGTGGGACCAACGATGAGCTCCCGCAGCAAGGTGGAATTGGCCAATCGCAGTTGGCAAACGCTCACTGCCCTAGCGGATGCTGGCGTTCCTATTTCTATTACCACCGACCATCCGGTGGTTGGAATTGAATATTTACCTGTGACAGCAGCCATTGCTGTTCGTGAAGGCTTATCGGAAAAAGTCGCTTGGGAAGCGATCACCATCAATGCTGCACGTCATATTGGAATCGCTGATCGTGTTGGTTCCATTGAAGTGGGTAAGGATGCTGATTTTGTTATTTGGGATGGGGATCCCTTCGATTTTCGTACTCATGTTGTAGAGACCATGATTAATGGGGAAATCGTCTATTCCCGTTGAGGAGCTAAAAATTATTTTTGATAAGGGGTTTACAAAGTAGCAAATATTGGTTATAGTAAGAAATGGCAATAAAGTTCAATATACTTTGTGAAAAGGAGGTTGTGTGTCATGTTATTATTTCAGCAAAACATTCATACAATGACAACTACATTCGTTATACCGAGCGCAACCTGTCTGATCGCTGGTGTTGACGTGCCTCTTATTCGCTAATTTGAGGCTGGACCCAGCCTCTCCTTGCCACAGGTTGTCTCAACCTGTGGCTTTTTAATTGGTATAAGCGTTTCATCGAAACGTTTATATATAAAAAGTCGCAGATCACTGCGGCTTTTTTTCTTTGCAAAAAAAGAGAAAAGGAGGCAGAACAATGGCAATGCTTGGCTTTGTCAACAAAATGATCATATTTCTTCAGGAGATCGAAGACTCGTGAAGAAGATGGAATGCTAGGAGGTGTATCAGCATGATACTTCATATCTTCTCTCTTGTTATTGAAATTCGCGTTCAGAAAAAAGGACAAAAGATAAAACACTATTATCCGCAAGAACGTATTGAACACAGAAGCAATTTAAGCATGGAAGAGATTATGACTCGTTTTTTATAGGGGGTCAGTCCCCCACTGCTTTAAAACGTTAAAATGATAGAGGTCAGTCTCTAAGGGGCTGTCCTCTTTTTGCTTGTATTAGTATAATTAGGGGGACTGACACCAAGAGGTGATGAGAGCATGCCAATCTCGAAAATTATTCTGCGGGCTAGTATCCTCATTCTACTATTTATTACAGCCATCTCATTTGAGCAGGCTGTTTCATCACGTCTTTTGAGTATGATCGGGATCTTTCTACTTTGGCAGATCTGGATCCTCCTACGGACGCACGGGCGCCATCGACCATGGCACTTTTGGATCGATGGAATCTTCCTACTCCTACTAGAGGGGCAATCGCAGTATGCAGTCAACTATTGGCTTCACTCGATGTTTGCTATGATCTTTCTGGAGGCAGGACTCTCCCTTTGGCGAAACCGTGATGTATGGTGCTTAATTCCCCTTGTGATGATGGCGATGTGGAAGTTTGCTTATCAACTCTATTATTTATGGAATGCACGGAGTATTTCTGAGTTTTTGTTCAATCTTGCTACCTTTCTTTTTATCATGGCTTTAATCTATGGGCGTGTGACACAAAGAGAATATGCTCTGCAGCAAGAACGACAGATATTGCTTGAAGAGCGACAACGAATTTCCCAGGAAATTCATGACTCCGTTGGCCATCAGCTAACAGCATTAATTATGCAGTTGGAAATTTTACATATACAGTGGAAGGATGCTCAGCTTCCTCCCGCCTTCTTTCAACAACTGGAGGAGGCGAAGGCTTCAGCCCGCCGTTGCCTCCAAGAAACACGAAATGCGGTGTATACGATGCGAGATGATGGCTTAGGTCTGAAGCAAATTCAAGAATTTATCCAACAGATGCGTATACAACAACGACTAACGATTGAATATCAGCTCGATCCCGAACTACAACATCTGATCATTCCACCGGAGCTTGGCTTTGCTCTCTATCGAATGGTACAGGAAGCATTGACCAATGCCATGAAGCATGCACCTGGTATGCCCATCACGATCACAATCAAAAGAAAGGATAATCTGATTCAGTGTGAGATTCAGAATCCATTAAAGGCCTTTCAATCAGAGGAGGCGCCATTTCAAGCAGGATTTGGTCTCCAAACCATGCGACAACGTCTTGAGAGCTTAGGAGGCCAGCTTCAGGTTATTCAACAAAATGATGAGTTTCTCCTCATTGGACAAGTGCCTTATCAGTTAAAATTAGAGGAAGAGATGATAGGTCACCATAGAAAGGAGGAAGCATGATGATTCGTGTCCTTATTGCGGATGATCAGACCATTGTCCGCCAGGGCTTACGGATGATGCTAGAACAGTTTGATATCATTCAAGTGGTAGGAGAAGCAACCAATGGAGAAGAGGCACTGAAGTGTTGTGAATTATGGCAGCCTCATCTCATTTTGATGGATATTCGCATGCCTGGCATGGATGGGGTAGAGGCGACAAAAAGGATTAAGCAAGTTTACCCGCAAACCAACATCTTAATTCTAACTACATTTACAGATGATCAATATATCTTTGAAGCTCTACAACATGGAGCATCAGGCTATCCCTTAAAGGATGTAACGCCTGATAAATTAGTGGAGGCGATTCAGATCGCGCAAGAAGGTGGGGCAATTATTCATCCTCAGGTGGCCTCAAAAATGATTCACCAGATGAAGGATTGGCAGTCTCCTATTCAACAAGAGAAGGATGAAAGAGTAGCAATGCTTACAGAACGGGAATTGGAGATTTTGCAGTATCTTGGTCAAGGTCTGAGTAATCAGGAGATTGCTGAGAAGGTTTATATTACTCAAGGAACTGTGAAGAATCATATTAGTAGTCTCCTCCAGAAGCTAGAATGCCGCGATCGGACGCAACTAGCTCTTTTTGCAGTAAAGAATCATCTATTATAGGTATTAAGACCTGCATAAAGAATGACTAGAGTCATCTTCTGGTCATTCTTTTTCTATCTCGTGTGGGATGATTAGCATAATGTGGCAGGGTAGAATGAAGCTAGGAGCAAAAAAGGAGAGGAGGAGAGTAATGAACGATCAAACTACCATAAAGCGAAATTGGAGGATTCTAATCGTTCTCTTTTTGGGACTTACCATCATTCTTACAGGCTGTGGAGCTTCTAGTGCTGAGGTTTTCCAAGATGCTTGGAAGCAGACATATGAAGTGGACCATGGCCGTGTTAAGCTAGATATACAGATGGAGTATCAGTGGACCGATGAATTTCAACAGCAATTGAATCTGAAGCGGCAGGAGCAACCGCTATTACTACAGTTCGAAGGCTTCAATCTGCAGTATGCTTATGATTGGCAAGTGAATCGACTTGCAGGTAAGCTGCAGGTTAATCTTGGTGATTTAGGACTGGATGCAAGCATCTATATGAATGAGCAGGAGTATTATCTTATCTCCCCGCTTTTTCCTAAGATCATTACATTTTCCAACGATGACTTGAAAAACCTCACTTCGAATCAGCTTAGTCAAGGCATAGAGCGAAAGATCACAGAAGGAAATGGAATTTTTCTTCCCGAAACCCCCAAAGCTTTAGAGCAAGAATGGGAAAAACTATGGCACCGTGAAGATGTTTCCCGCCTCGGCACGGAGATTCTTCCTCACCCTGCAGGGGATCTAAAGGTGCGGAAGTTTGAAGTGAAGCTTGATGACAGTATTCTTCAGCAATATTTCCGCAATACCATCAATATTTTAGCAGCGGATACAGAGTACAATGCAGTCTTGAATACAGCAATGAATAGCAAGGACTGGATGATCGAGGGGAAGCCACTTACCGCAGCAACCATCTGGGAGAAGTATGAGGAATTACTCCAGATGATTCACTTTGATAAAGTGGAGTATTGGGCCTATATCAATAAGGATGGCTATCTGATGGAAGAAGAATTTGTTGTCACTATTAAACCGACGGAGGCAGGAGAGGCAGAGCTACCCTTTACTGCAGTGCAAATGCGAGGAACTATTCAACGTTGGGATTTCCATCGTCCCATCATCATTGAACTTCCACCGCTTACACCTGAGAATCACATCGAATGGGGTCAGACCCCCACTACATTAAAGCATTTAAGCGTTAAAGCAATGGGGGACTGACCCCCAAAAAGGAGTGAATCAAGCGATGCTACGTCTAGAAGTGGAGCAGGTAGTAAAAAGATTTAAACAGGTTGAAGCGGTAAGCGGAGTGAATTTAACCCTGAAAGAAGGGGAGATTCTAGGCCTCCTAGGACCTAATGGGGCAGGAAAATCCACCTTGATCTCCATGATCAGCTCCCTCATTCGTCCTGATGAAGGGGAGATCCACTTTATGGGGAACTCTATTTTTTCCAACCCGCAGCCTCTTCGTAAGGTGTTGGGTGTGGTTCCTCAGGATATCGCCTTATATCCCGATCTTAGTGGCTATGAGAATCTTCAATTCTTTGGCAAAGCTTATGGGCTACAGGGAAAAGTGTTGAAGGAACGGGTTGAAGAAGTCTTAACCATGATCGGCTTACAAGATAAAGCAAAGCAGCGGATTGATCAATACTCAGGTGGGATGAAACGACGCGTCAATATTGGAGCAGCGCTACTCCATCATCCAAAAATTCTTATCATGGATGAACCAACAGTAGGCATCGATCCTCAATCGCGCAATCATATTTTAGAAACGGTCAAGCAACTGAATAAGGAAGGACTTACGATTCTCTACACCAGTCATTATATGGAGGAAGTAGAGTTCCTTTGTGAGCGTCTTTATATCATGGACCATGGTAAGGTGATTGCAGAAGGAATGAAAGAGGA
This sequence comes from Rubeoparvulum massiliense, assembly GCF_001049895.1. Classification (GTDB taxonomy): domain Bacteria; phylum Bacillota; class Bacilli; order Rubeoparvulales; family Rubeoparvulaceae; genus Rubeoparvulum; species Rubeoparvulum massiliense. The sequence continues at coordinate 206,246 of NZ_CVPE01000003.1, read as the reverse complement.
CCTAAAGGCACGCTATACCGCTCAGAATATATTGGAGATGGAAGTGGAAGGAAGCCATCCTGCGCTTCTTCCTGCATTGCAGCAAGGAAACTTCGTCCATGTCCAGATGGAGGGGAATCGTTATCGCATCACTTGTCCAGATGGTGATCATGCAACATGTATGACGGAATGTGTACAGATCGCTGGCGTAGTCGATGTAAACATTACCTCCTTACAGGTAAAGAAGCCAACATTAGAGGATGTTTTCCTCCAATTAACCGGTCGAGGGCTGAGAAATTAGGAGGGGAATTACATGCTTGGAGCGATGATAAAAAAAGATCTATTGCGGATTCTTCGGGATCGAAAAGCCTTGTTAATCACCCTATTAATGCCCATTATCTTGATCAGCATTCTTGGTTTCTCCATCGGCAAGGTGATGGGAGAGCAGGATATCGGCATCGCAAAGCTGGCCATCATCAACCAGGATGATGGAGCGGGTAATATGGAGCGACTTCTCCAGGTTATTGAGCAAGTACCCGTGGAGGAAGAAGGGTTACGAACTCTAAAGGATCAGGTGAAGGAATTGCCAACGCAGATGGATCCTACCAGTATTCTGGTGAATGAGCTTCTGCAAAACGAAGAGCTTACCACATTTATCCAAGTGGAGGAAGGCTTATCACTAGAGGAAGCGAAGGAGCATTTATCTCAAGGGGATCTGACCGCCATCTTAGTGATTCCCCATGATTTTACGTATCATGTCTGGTCTAATCTGCTCTTCCCCGTGCAGAATCAAGTGCGACTCACGTTATACACCGACCCTGATCAATCCTTAAAGGGGGGAATCATTGAGGAGATCCTTACAGGGTATACTCAAGCCTTGAGCAATCTAGTCTGGACCAAACAGATCACCATGGAGATGGGGATTCGACATGGACTCGGAGAGCAATTACAGCAATTACTTCCTAAGGTCATGGAGAATGTAAGTTCTCAGGTGGGTGGCGAAATCCAGCTTCTTGAACAGAGTGTGGCGAAAGTGAAGAAAATTTCTGGCTTCGACTACTATGCAGCAGGGATGGCAATGATGTTCATCCTCTACAGCGTTGGGTATGGCGTTCAATACACCATGGAAGAGTCTCGGTTGCATACCTATGAACGCTTGCGTATTGCAGGCAGATCGCGAGGGCTGTTACTGACATCGCGTTTTTTCGCAAGCTTGATCTTTATCTACATGCAATTAATTATTATCGGTCTTTTCAGTAGTCTTGTCTTAGGGGTCAATTGGGGTAGCTGGTTCCTTTATCTCGTGATCTCGCTCTTTGCTGCATTTGCTGTTTCTGCCCTTGCTCTACTCTTTTCAGCACTGGCCCTAGGCAGACAGAATCGTGGACTCATTGATCTCTTTGATACCATCATCATCCCTCTCGTCTCCATTGTCGGTGGTAGTTTTATACCGGTGCAGTCATTACCAACGTTTTTAGTCAAGCTCTCTCCCTATACCCTCAATGGTGCAGGGTTACAAGCATACTTAAAAGGAATGCAGGGCCAGCAGCTTACAGCGCTTCAAGGAGAATTACTAGTTTTTCTAGTAACAGGTGGACTATTCATTTTGATGACCATGTTCGTCTTATGGAGAAGGGAGGAATAAGGGATGAGAAGTATTCTTTGGATTCGCTTTAAACGCTTACGTCAAAAGTGGGGACTCTATTCGGCCATGCTGATCATGCCCCTTCTCTTCACCTTCTTCTTTGGTGGTATGTCAGGCCTCCCTTTACTCGTGGTCACCAATCTAGATGAGGGAGAGCAAGGAAGTGAATTTGTAGCGAGCTTACAGGAGCTGAAGCAGTATGAGGCGAAGGTAACCCCATTGGAGGAGTTGAATCGCCGTGTACAGCAAGGTGAAACTGCCGTAGGAGTATTGATACCAGCTGATTTTTCCCAATCTCTTGCAGCAGGAAAAGGGAAGTTGCATCTGGTAAAAATGAATGATACCTCATCTACTGCTGCTGTAGAGGGTGTTATTCGTAGCTCCTTACAAGATTGGATGTGGCAAAAGCAGATGGCTACCACCGTCGTTACTGTTCTCCAATCAGAACTTAACCTGCCGACACCACATGCTTCGTTAGAAGTTGAGATCCATTCGCTGTTACAGGATCGTCTGCAGAATTCCCCTCCCATCGCTGTAGAGAGTAAGATTCTTGATGAAAAGCAGGCTTTTCGTTATGATCCAGTCATCCAAGGGATCACGGGATTTACCCTCTTTTTCTCCATGTTCGTGATTATTTTTACTATCGGTGAATTGGTGGAGGATAAGCAATTTGGGATTTGGAAACGTCTGCAGATCAGCCCGGTTGGTCGGTGGCAAGTCTACCTTGCACAGTTAATTCACACCTTCTATGTAGGATCGGTCTATATTGTTCTGCTCATCCTTCTAGGGAATTGGCTCTTCCAGATCGATTGGGGAAATCAGCCATTACCGTTGTTTAGCTTGGTTATTGCTTTTGTCTTCTCCATCTCAGCCTTAGGTGTATTCCTTTCGAGTATGGTGCATAACATGCAGCAACTCAGTAGTATTACACCCATTGTGGCCGTTAGCTTTGCCATGTTAGGTGGAGCATATTGGCCCTTAGAGATCGTCACATCGAAAGCTCTGCTCACCATTGCAAAACTTGATCCTGTTTACCATGCAATGAGCGGGATGAAGGGGATCATCCTCTATGACTGGACGTGGAGTCAGGTGTTGCCTAAGGTAGGCTCACTGCTCGGCATTGGCGTGATCCTAATGGTAGTCGGGTTTTTCATGATGGAACGACGGCGGGTCAATTAAAATGAGAATAACGACTAGGGTTTAGGTGGTTTCTAGTATTCCGTCTATTCCCTAGTCTTCTTTTTCTTTGGATCAAATCATCGTAGAAACGATGAAGAGAGCTTTTTCAATTCCACTATCCTTTAATTATTGATGGGCTCCAGACCATGCCATTCATTACTTTATTAGCACAGGTAATGGACAAACTACAAGAGGGGGTCTGACCCCAATATGGTCAATCGGTGTACACTATGGTATGATAATGCACGGTAGATTTTCAAGATACGTACAGGAAGTGAACAGCATGATCGTGAATGAAGAGATAATGAAATATATTGGTGTGCATCTTCCAGAACGTTCGGAACTGATGCAGCGGATGGAACAGGAAGCGCTGGCAGAGCATATCCCCATCATTCAGCCTAGCAGTGCTCAGCTTCTCTACATGCTCGTTCGGATGCAAAAGCCCCGTACCATCTTTGAAATCGGCACAGCCATCGGTTATTCTACACTATGGCTGACAAAAGCAGCACCAGAGGCCACCATCTATTCCATCGATATCAATGGAGAGTGGCAGGCCCGAGCCCATCAAGCATTGACAGAAGCCGGTGTACGTGAGCACGTTACATTATTCAATGAGGATGCCACACTGGACCCATTCAGCCAATGGCAGACACCACCATCCTTTGACTTTATCTTTATGGATGCAGCCAAGGGGCAGTATATCCGTTTTATGGAGCTGTATCTCCCTTACCTCGTAACCGATGGTGTGATCCTTACCGATAATGTGTTACATCATGGTCTGGTGACTGAGACCCATTTCTATAACCGCCGTAAGCGTCAACTGGTGGAGCGAATACAGAAGTTTAATGATTATCTAGCCAACCATCCCATCCTGGAGAGCAGTTGGATTCCTATTGGTGATGGGATGGTCTTAAGCATGCGGAGGAGGTCGACAAAATGAGTCGTACACCCACCCAATTGGTGGTTACAGCGAAGGATGTGGAGGAAGCAGAGCGTCTTGTGAAGGCTGGGGCGGATGCCTTAGTGATTGGCGATGAGCAGTATGCCTTACGTCCTGCCGGCTATTTTAGTCGTGAGATGATCATGGAGACAGTTCCAATTGCCCATGGGCAGGGAGCCAAGGTCTATGTCCTGGTCAATGCATTACTTCATAATGAAGATATCGTAGGATTAGAGGGTTATATTGAATTCCTAAAAAAAGCGGGAGTGGATGGCGTTGTCTATGGCGATCCTGCAGTCTTGGTGACGGTGAAACGCCTTGCTCCTCAGATGGAGCTGCACTGGAATACGGAGATGACAGTGACGAATTCTACCACAGCAAATTTCTGGGGACGAAAAGGTGCCACTCGCGCTATCTTAGCTCGGGAACTGAACCTCGATGAGGTGCTTGAATTTAAACGAAATTCACAGATTGAGGTACAGGTTCAGGTTCATGGCATGTCCTGTATTTTCCACTCGAAACGGGAGTTGCTAACCAGTTATTATAGCCATCAGGGGAAGAATCTTGAGAAAGAGGATCACTCCATGGTGCGCAATCTGTTCCTAAAGGAAGAGACTCGCGATGATACGCGCTATCCACTCTATGAGGATACCAAGGGAACACATATGATGAGCCCTGCTGATATCTGCATGATTGAGTGGATTGATCTCGTTTTAGAAGGCGGAATCGATGCCGTTAAGATCGAAGGATTGATGAAATCCACCGAGTATAATGAAAAGGTCGTGGCAATTTACCGAAAGGCCATTGATTCATATTATGCCAACCCAGAGGAATTTACCGTCGATCTTACATGGAAGGTAGAGATCGAAGCGATTCAACCACCGCTTCGGCCCTTGGATACTGGCTTTTTCTTTAAGGAGCAGATTTTTTAGGAGAAGTATAAACGGATTAATCGATGAAATTGATAAGCTGGACGAAATGAATGAGGAAGGGTGATGGAAGTGGGAAAGCCTGAGATACTGGCACCGGGAGGCAACCTGGAGAAGCTCAAGTTTGCCATCCGCTATGGCGCAGATGCGGTCTATATTGGCGGACAGCAATACAGCTTACGTGCCAATGCTGATAACTTTTCCTTTGCGGAGATGGAGGAAGGGGTTCAATTCGCCCATGAGCATGGTGCAAAGGTGTATGTTGCCACCAATATTATTGCCCATGATGAGGATCTGGATGGACTGGAGGAATATCTACAGACCTTGGAACGGATCGGGATCGATGCCATCATTGTGGCTGATCCAGCCATCATTGAGACTGCACAGCGAGTTGCTCCTGGTCTTGAGATTCATCTCAGTACACAGGTCTCCACAACCAATTGGCAGGCGGTTCAATTTTGGCATGATGAAGTGGGGATTCCCCGTGTGGTTACAGGGCGTGAAGTCTCCATTGCCGAGCTTCGGGAAATGAAGGAGAAAACTGGCGTAGAGATTGAGGCTTTCATCCATGGTGCTATGTGCATGTCCTATTCAGGCCGCTGTACCATGTCCAATCATATGACAGCACGTGATTCCAATCGTGGTGGCTGTTCCCAATCCTGTCGCTGGCAATATGATCTATTTGAGGCTGTACCCAATTCTACAACAGGACAACCTCTAGAAATTCCGCTTTTTACAGAGCAGGATGACCCCTACACCATGAGTTCCAAGGATCTCTGTTTAATTCATCGCATCCCTCAATTGATCGAGGCAGGAGTGGATAGCTTTAAAATTGAAGGCAGGATGAAGTCCTTACACTATGTAGCCACAGTGGCACGGGTCTATCGTCAAGCGGTGGATGCCTACTTTGAGGATCCAGAGCATTTTGTAGTGAAACCAGAGTGGTTTGCTGAATTGAATAAGGCTGCCACACGTGCAACCGCCGAGGCCTTTGCCCTCCATCTTCCTGGTTCAGAGGAGATCATCTATGGTGAGGAACCAAACCAGTTGAAACGGTACGATTTTACCGGTGTGGTTCTGGCCTATGATCCGGTACAGAAGCTTGCTACCATTCAACAACGGAATCATTTTAAGGTGAGTCAAGAGGTGGAGTTCTTTGGTCCCGATCGGGAAAACTTTTCCCAGGTGATTGAACAGATCTGGGATGAAGAAGGGCATGAATTGGATGCGGCTCGTCACCCCTTGCAAATCGTGAAAGTCCCCGTCGCTCAACCAGTACAAGCCTACGATCTGATGCGGAAGGAGCTATAAGCATGTGGAAACCAGTCATCATTGGAGTTGCTGGCGGTACAGGCTCAGGAAAAACAACGGTAGCAAGACAAATCTATTCACGTTTTCAGGAGTCCGTCGTCATTATTGAGCAAGATGCTTATTATAAGGACCAAAGCCATCTCACCTTCGAAGAACGAAAAAAGACCAACTACGATCATCCCCTTGCGTTTGATAATGATCTATTAATTGAACAGCTTAAGCAGTTAATGGAAGGGGAGACCGTAGAGAAGCCTGTCTATGATTATACCCTGCATACCCGTTCAAAAGAGACGGTGAAGGTAGAACCGAAGGAGGTTATTATCCTCGAAGGGATTCTCATCCTAGAGGATGAAGGCCTACGCAACCTCATGGATATGAAGATCTATGTGGATACAGCAGCCGATGTTCGGATCCTTCGCCGAATGATTCGTGATATACATGAGCGCGGGCGTACCATTGAAGGAGTTGTGGAGCAGTATCTCTCTGTGGTAAGACCCATGCATATGCAATTTGTGGAGCCAACGAAGCGTTATGCCGATCTGATTATTCCTGAAGGCGGTCAGAACCATGTGGCTATCGACTTATTAGCCACCAAGGTGCGCTCGATTATTCGCCAACGGGAACAAGCGAAAGAGAGTACTTCTGAGGATTCGTCTTCAATCCAAACAACAGTTGCCCATTAAATTTTCCAGAGCTTAAGCCCTATGCATGAGGAGGCGTGCCTAAGATGAAACATGTGAATGAGGAATATGTGGTGCTCGCATCACAATCTCCTCGTCGGCAAGAGCTATTGCGATCCATTGGTGTCCGCTTTCATACTTGCCCAGCCAACATCGATGAGCATCTTGTGGATCTTCATACTCCCCACCAATTGGTGGAGGAATTGGCGAAACAGAAGGCTGGCCATGTAGCTAAGGCGATCCAAGCTGGCTCCATTCAACTACCTGAGAAGGACCGATGGAATAACGAATCGCTAGCGGTAGGCGATGAGATTCAGTACGGACAAAATTATCTTGTCATTGGTTCTGATACCATTGTAGTCTGTGATGAGATGATCCTCGGCAAGCCACAGGATGAGGATGAGGCGGTCTCTATGCTACAGCACTTAGCTGGGCGGGAGCATCAGGTCTTTACTGGTCTCGCCTTAATCCGCTTCCCAGAAGCGGGGTTCGGCCCATATGGAGCTAGCGGTGAACCGCTGGAGAAGGCAGGGGCTTATGGCCCCACCATTCATCTTGGCCACACGGGTCAGTATCGTGTAGTAGCGAAGTCGTCCGATGGTCAACAAGAAATCATTGTTGGCCATACTGCTAGTAAGGTGACCTTTCGGCCCATGTCGGATGAAGAAATTCGTGCATACGTAAAAACAGGCATTCCATTAGACAAGGCTGGTTCATACGGAATCCAGGATTTAGGGGCAGTATTCATCGAAAAAATTGAGGGGGACTACTATAGTATCATGGGACTTCCTCTTAACCTGCTTTATCAGATGTTCATTCAACTGGGAATCAGTCTCTTTAAATAGTGTTAAAGAAGCATATAGCCACATGCTTCGAAATCGTAGACTCGTTATCTCTAAAAAACTGGTACCATCCAGTGATGGTACCAGTTAGGGTGTGTTCTTCTTCCCTGTTTCTCGCGTTTGTAATTGGTCAGCTCGTTGATTTCGAAACTGTTCATAGGCCTGAAGAATCTGGGGATTCTCTTCAAAGAAGTGAACAAGGCTGGAGATACAGAAGGCGGTTTGTTTACTGATATGATGCTCAATGCCTTCCACTTCCTCGTAGATATTCTCAGGATTCACGCCGATCAAGTGGAAAAAGCGATCCAGTAGCTCATGCTTTTCAACCATATGCTGGGCTAACCTTTTCCCTTCTTGACTAAGGATGATCCCCCGATATTTTTCGTAGATCACATAGCCCAACTTGTCCAGCTTTTGCACCATTTTGGTGGCAGAAGAGGGAAGGACATCTAGCATCGAGGCAATATCCACGATACGTGCATACCCCTTCTCTTCGATGAGGATATAGATTTTCTCCAAATAATCTTCCATACTAGGTGTTGTAGGCAATCTTTTTTCCACCTTTCAACTTCATATAGCATGTATATGCATTATGGTTTAATTCTTATTATATCGGGTATCTGAATTGAATACTATAGCCATTTTTCTCTATTTCAAAAATATTGTTCAAGAAGCAAAAATGTTTCCTTGAATGCAAATTATACCTTTGGAAAGATTTACGGATGTGAGAGGAGTACGTCGATGCGCAAGGGGATTATTATAGCAAGCTTAACGCTGGGGATGTTACTCGCAGCCATGGATACGACGATCTTGAGTACCTCCTTACCAGAAATTAGCCATTTGCTTGGAGATTTTCAATTATATAGCCTGGTCTTCGCAGCCTATATGCTGACGAGCACCGTGACCGTACCACTCTATGGGAAGCTTGCGGATATGTATGGACGGAAGCGTGTCTACCTAGTGGCAATTTTTCTTTTTGTCCTTGGCTCTGCCCTCTGTGGCTTCGCTGGATCGATGCAACAATTGGCCCTATTTCGTGCGATCCAAGGCTTAGGTGCTGGGGGTGTCATTCCCTTAACAGTGACGATTGCGGGTGATCTCTTCCCCATTGAACAGCGCGGGACCATTCAAGGCTTATTCAGCTCGATGTGGGGAATTGCAGGGATCTCTGGTCCTCTCCTTGGAGGCTGGATGATCGAGTATTTCCACTGGAGTTGGATCTTCTGGATCAATATCCCCATTGGCTTCCTGGCCTTTATTGGGATTACCTTCTTCAAGGAGGAGGTGGAGGTGGACAAGCAGCCCATCGATCTTGGCGGTGCGATGATCCTGATGAGTGCGATTGCGACATTTATCGTGGCAGCCAATTCAACAACGCTTACAGATCGCGTAATGCTGGGTGGTATCAGCTTGGCCCTCTTTCTGTTATTCTATGGCTTTGAGAAGCGTCGTGAAAGTCAATTGATCCGTCTTGATCTCTTAAAGCAGCCGATGATGCTCTGGATCAATCTATCTACGGTCATGGTTACCATGGGGGTCTTTGTGCTTCCTACTTTTATCCCGCTCTATGGCCAGTATGTGCTAGGATATTCACCAATAAAAAGCGGTCTGCTCATTCTTGGTCAGGTGATTGGCTGGAACCTGATGGCGGTTCCATCAGGACGATTAATCATGAAGGTAGGCTATAAAAAATCGATTAATAGCGGCATTGCTGTCATGTTAAGTGGTGCCTTGATCTTGATTCTTTTCTTCCCTTACCTTAACTATCCCTTGCTCTTCTTCAGCATGTTTGTCTTAGGGCTAGGATTCGGAATCGCCATGACTAGCTTTATTATCGGTGTGCAGGAAGCCGTTACCTGGCGAGAGCGGGGGATCTCCACATCGGTACAGATGTTTGCCCGGAATATGGGTGCCACTATTGGAGTGGCAGTGGTAGGAGGCATTCTAAATTTCTCCACAGGAGCCTCAGATGTGAGTGCCCTTGTAGGTAACCCGCAATTATCTCATGGATTTTTCTATGTTTTCATCACCTGCTTCTTAATCACCCTGGGTGGATTTTTCTTCTCCTTACGTATTCCTGCCTATCAGGAGGGGAGAGCAGGAGAGCAAGTGTGAAGGCTGCTGGGATCGTGTAAAAAAAGGAATTAACCACTTCAATATCGAAATAGTAGGCAATCTAGTATTCTGTAGTATTCAGGATCATTGTGGAGCATGTAGGATGGAAGTGGTAATATAATGTTTAAGCGATTTATGCTTAGTTGGGAGATAAAAAGGATGCCCCACTTCCACTTCGTGTGGAAATAGGGTGTACATAGATAGGGAGTGACGATAAATGAATGTCAAAATTATCACCGATAGTGCATCAGATTTACCAAAGGATATGATTGATGAACTAGGGATCGATGTAGTTCCCTTGCTTGTCTATCTTGGTGAGGAAGAATATCTAGATAGCATTACCTTAGATTCCATAACACTCTTTCGGAATATGCGAGAAGGTAAAGTCTACAAGACCTCCCAAGCATCCTATCAAAGTCTACGCGACGTCTTCGTTCGTTGCGCTGAAGCGAAGCAGCCCGCCTTTTATGTGGCCTTCTCTTCAGAGCTATCTGGTACCTATAGCGCAGCAGTGATGGTGAAACATGAAGTCTTGGAGGAGTATCCTGATCTACAGCTTGAGATCCTCGATACACGTTGTGCATCTGGTGGCCATGGACTTGTGGTTCGTGAAGCGGCACTGATGGCACAGGCTGGTCAATCCCTAGCTGAGATTGTGGAAGCGACAAAGTATAATGCTATGCATATGGAGCATATTTTCACTGTGGATGATTTGGAATATCTCTATCGCGGTGGCCGGGTGAGTAAAACAGCTGCATTTATTGGGGGACTCCTCAATATTAAGCCTTTACTCAATGTGGAGGATGGGAAGCTTATTCCCATCGAAAAGATTCGGGGACGGAAGAAGGTTCTCACCCGTATGGTGGAAGTGATGGCAGAGCGTGGTGCCAAAGATCTTTCCAACCAAGTGATCGGCATCTTCCATGGTGATGACCTTGAAGCAGCTGAACAATTAAAAGCACTTATTGAAGAACGTTTCGGATGTAAGCATTTCATTATCACCCCCATTGGCTGTGCAGTAGGAGCCCACTCTGGCCCAAGAACCTTGGCATTATTCTTCCTGAATGCACCGCATATAAATTAACAAACATCGAACCATTGAATCTAATATCTGCTCAACATCGGATAAGACGCCTCCTCGGATACGCCTTATCCGTTTTTTTACTAAAAAAGTATGGAGGGGTGAAGGTGAAGTATGCCAAAGTAAGAAGTGCTGCACTGATTGGCATTGAAGGTGCCATCGTTGAAATCGAAGTGGCCATTCATCAAGGTCTACCTGCTTTTGAGTTAGTAGGCTTGCCCAACTCTGTGGTGCGGGAGGCGAAGGAGCGGGTACGCTCGGTGATTCGTAATCTTGGCATGGTATTCCCCATGCAACGGATTACAGTGAATATGGCGCCGGCGGATCTACGGAAGGAAGGCGCCAATTACGATTTACCCTTGGCTGTTGCTATTCTACAAGCCAGTGAACAGATTGATCTCCCTTGGTTGGAAGAGACCCTTCTCTTCGGGGAATTGGCCCTCGATGGGAGCTGTCGGCAGATCAAAGGCTTAATGCCTATGCTTCTTGCCGGGAAAGCCCGTGGATATACGAAGGCGGTGGTGCCTGCTGCCAATGAAGGAGAAGCGCAGACCGTACAAGGTATGGAAATCACAGCACTTCATTCACTAGCGGAACTATTATCATGGTCGAAAGGTGAGGAGCGTGGCTCAATTGCGCAAGTAACCATTAGTCAACTTGCCATGACAAGGGAAGAGCAGACTACCTCTGTTCAGGCAGAAGCACAAGGGAGTCGTAAGGATTTCGCCGATGTGCATGGACAGCAGCAGGTAAAGCGCGCCATCACCATCGCATGCAGTGGGATGCATAATCTCATCTTGATCGGCCCACCAGGCTCTGGAAAAACCATGCTCGCAGAACGAATGTCCACCATCTTACCCTTCTTGCAGGAGGATGAGTGGTTAGAGGTTGCCTGTATTCGGAGTATTAGCGGAGAAGGGGAGAACGTTGGTTCAACACAGCGTCCCTTTCGCGCTCCCCATCATACCATTACGCCAACGGGACTGCTTGGCGGGGGACAGATTCCCTACCCTGGTGAAGTGACACGCGCCCACGGCGGTATCCTCTTCCTCGACGAAATGCTAGAATACCCCCTGCGCTTGCTGGAGATGCTCCGTCAGCCTCTAGAGGATGGAGAGATCTCCATCCAACGCTCCCATTACTCCTATACTTACCCCGCTCGTTTCCTCTGTGTGGCAGCCATGAATCCTTGTCCTTGTGGCTATTGGGGCTATGATGAACGCTGTCAGTGCACACAACAACAAATCCAACGTTATCGGAGTCGACTCTCTGGCCCTATCCTCGACCGCTTTGATCTCCATGTGGAGGTACCGCCTGCTAGCTTTGAAGAATTGCTAGGGAGAAGAAAACGAAAAGAACAAGAGAGCTCCGTTATGATGGCCCAGCGTGTTGCAAAGGCACAGCAGATGCAGCGACAGCGCCATCAGGAGTTGGGCTGGACCATCCAATGGAATCGCCAATTGACACCGCAGCAGGTGGATCAAGTGGTGCAGCTGGATCAGAACGGACGAGCACAGTTGGAGCAGGCTTATCATCAATTAGGATTATCACCTCGTGGTCTCTATCGTATTTTACGGGTCGCTCGTACCGTTGCCGATCTAGAAGGGAGTATAGAAGTTCAGCTTCCCCATCTCTTAGAGGCGATTCAATATCGTGTACTTGATCGGGGAGATGGGCAACGTTAGTGTTAAAACAGTGATACTATCGAATCAAGCCGAAGGAGCAACGAAAGGAGTAACAATATGATCAAAATCTTAGATCTTCAAGCCCCAGCCTTCTTTCGGAGAGGGATTGCCAAGCAATTGCTTCAGTATGTATTAGAATTCCCGCATATTACCGATTTTCCGAACGTGAAAGCCCACTTCGGTGCGATAGCACACCCTTTAGGGGTGGGATGAAAGTGAGGTTGGATACGGAGTACCACAGGAAACCGTAAGGTTTGTGATACTTCAAGTATCCAAAACGTAACCTCACTATTTTTCATATCTCATTGCTGTAGTTTTATTAATCAACTGATACAATGTGCATATGAACGAATACAGACGAACAAACACAACCGTATCATTAAATAAGTATCATTTCGTTTTTTTGCCCTCGATATAGAAGGAAAATATTCCTTCGTGCTGATGTAGAGAAACGCTTCAAACAGTTGGCACAAGAAATATGTGAAGAATTAGAAGCTGTCATTGTTGCTTTAGAGTGTGACAAAGACCATACACATATGTTTCTAAATGCACTGCCAACACTTAGTCCTGCTGGTATTATGGCAAAAAACAAGGGGGTGAAACGTATGTCACAAACAATCACAGTGAAAGTCAAATTGCTTCCAACAAAAGAACAAACCTCTATCTTAACCGCTATGAGCAAAGAATATATCTCTACAATGAACACACTTGTTTCTGAAATGGTCGCTGAAAAGAAAAGCACGAAAAAGACGACAAAAGATGTCCCTGCACATCTTCCAAGTGCAGTGAAAAACCAAGCGATTCAAGATGCAAAAAGCGTGTTTCAAAAAGTGAAGAAAAGTAAATACACGATGATTCCTATCCTCAAGAAACCTGTTTGCGTATGGAATAACCAAAACTATTCATTGGACTCCTCTTATATCAATCTACCTTTGATGATGGATGGAAAAGCAAAGAAAGTGCCTATTCGTGCATTGTTGGTGGATAAACATAACCGTACTTTCGATTTGTTGAAGCACCAATTAGGTACACTTCGTATCACAAAAAAATCAAACAAATGGATTGCACAAATTTCCGTCACCATTCCTAGAAGTGAAGAAACAGGAACAAAGACAATGGGCGTAGATTTAGGTTTGAAAGTCCCTGCGGTTGCGGTAACAGAGGATGAAAAGGTCCGTTTCTTTGGGAATGGCAGACAGAACAAGTATGTCCGACGTATGTTCAAATCCAAACGCAAGAAATTAGGGAAACTAAAGAAATTAAACGCCATTCGCAATCTCGATGATAAAGAACAACGATATATGAAAGACCAAGACCACAAGGTTAGCCGTGCAATCATCAATTTTGCTAAAGAAAATAAGATTTCTGTCATTCGCTTAGAACAATTAGCGAACATCCGACAGACGGCAAGAACAAGCCGTAAAAACGAAAAGAATTTGCACAACTGGTCATTCTATCGCTTGTCTCAATTTATTGAATACAAAGCGAATTTAGCGGGTATTAAAGTGGAGTATGTGAATCCTGCCTACACAAGTCAAACATGTCCAAAGTGTTCCGCTAAAAATAAGGCACAGGACCGGAAATATACATGCGAATGTGGCTTCCAGAAACATAGGGATTTAGTCGGTGCGATGAATATTCGATACGCACCTGTGATTGATGGTCATAGTCAATCAGCCTAAGATGCTAGATGCACTGTCTTAGGAGGGGCAATGAGATGCCCTCATCTTGCAGGCTGTTCAAAACAGAAATGGACTGCGAACGCTTAGTCATGCAAGAATCCCACCCGGATACCGTAAGGTAGAGGGCTTGCGTCTTTAGACGTGGGAGTCTCAAAAGGTGGGGTGTAATGACAGGAGCAGCTAATCAACCTGCCATCCAACTCTATGAAAAACTCCACTTCCAACGATTAACTGATGTGGAAGTGGAGCCAGGTGTCTGGATGGCACGGTTTTTACGAGAATGATGGTTAATTAGGAGAACCGGGATTGCTATAGCTATCGATGTCTTCAAGTTCGGTTAGCTGATCCAATGGTGAGAAATCAGTAATTCGATTGTTAGATATACTGAGTGTTTTCAGATGGATAAAGTCAGTTAATGGTGTAATGTCCTCAATTTCATTATCACTTAGATTAAGATAATTTAGATGTTCTAATGAAGCAAGGGGAGTGACAGTCTCAATTTCGATCTGATTATGACTTAGATTTAGCCTTTCAAGATTGATAAGGTGAGCTAAGGGACTTGCATCACTTACTTGATTATATAATAGGTTAAGGTATTTTAGATGTGTGAGTGATGCTAATGGGCTAATGTCTACGATTTCATTCTCCCAAAGCGTAAGTTCCACCAAATTTGTAAGAGAAGCGAGTGGACTCACATCCTTGAGCATATTGGAGTTCAAATTGAGATTTTCTAAATTGATGAGACGAGCTAAGGGACTCACATCTGTGATCCGATTGCTATACAAATCGAGGTAGGTTAACTGTTCTAAGGATGCAAGGGGAGTAAGATCGCTGATCTTATTCCCCTTTAATTCTAATGATTCAAGTTGAGTTAATTCAGCAAGGGGTTCGATATTATGGATCCAGTTTTGCTCTAGACATAATAGCTTTAGATTCGTAAAGTATTGAAGTCCTTCCAGATTTTCAATATTGGCTTGGTTAATTGCTAGGTTTTCACGGGCAAGGGCCTCATCATAGGAAATGAATCCATCACCATTGGTATCCAGTCCTGCTTTGATCAGGGCATCAAGAAGAAAAGGATCGGGGATTTCGATCTGATCTTCCATCGGTGTTGGAAGCGGTTCCTGGATCTCTGTTACCTTATCCTCTTCACCTGTAAGTGAAAAAATCGCCAACAGCGTAACTATAAGTACTAGTCCGATAAGCAAGGATTGTTTCTGCATGGTTGTACCACCTTTTCAAAAATTATTTTTAAATTCATTTCTCCTACTTCATGATGGTTTTGACATCTCTACCTCAGCCAACTTCCAGCCCCGAACTTGCGGTTCTAGCCATTCGCCAAGTTGGAAGATGGCATCTTCATTTCCTACCGCGCTTAAGATTTGGAGACCAATGGGCATACCAAATTCAGAAGCCACAGGGATGGTGAGGGAAGGTAAGCCCCAGGTATTGCCATAGGCTACGAAGGGCATAAACTGCCGGAAGGTACGGCGAACGGAAAAGATCTCTTTATACACCTGACCATGGCGGAGAGCAGGGGTATGGTAGACGGGCAGGATAAGGAGACGCTTCGCTAAGTATGCTTGCACCTCTTGATCACGTTCAAGAATGGTTGCCTGAATACGTTCAACCTTACTTGGCTTGGGGGCAAAGAGAGAAGCACCGACCATGGCCCAGCTCAGATAACGATGTAAGTCAGTATTGCCACGAAGCCGCTCGCGAAGCCAGGTACGGACAGGACGTTGTGGCTTCTCCCCAAAAGCAATGGTCGCCACACTACGTGCCCCATCGATGGACATGGCCAGTTGCCAGAGCAGGGCAGATTCATGGTAGTAAGGTGGTGTCTCATCGACCAAGGGGAAATCTGTCTCAACCGCATCTCTTACCGTGAAGAGAGCTTTTTGTGTTCCTGCGGTAATGGGATAATGCAATTGGTGAAGTGGCATGGCAATGGTAAATTCCTGAAGATTCTGAGAAGATGGTACCTGATGTGCAATGATCTCATTAATCGTGCGAGCGTCCCGAACCGACTTTGCCATGGCACCCATCCCGAGCATCCGTTCTTGAATGGGGATCTCATTATAAGGATAGGATCCATGTTGGGAGACCTGACCATTCCCACTTTTAAAGCCGATGACGCCATTAAAGTGGGCAGGAAAGCGGATGGACCCACCAATATCAGATCCGATGCCTACTGCAGCCCCGCCTGCAGCGATGAGGGCACCTTCCCCACCGCTGGAGCCACCAGCAGTACAGGCGATGTTCCAGGGATTATTGGTGCGTCCGTATAATTTATTCTCTGTTTCTTGGCAAAAGCAGAGGGCTGGTGTATTGGTTTTCCCGAGAATAATGGCACCTTCTCGCTTCAGCAGCGTCACAATTTCTGCATCCTCCTGAATGATCCGATCCTTTTGGTGGAGTAAGCCCCCAGTGGTTCGCATTCCTGCTACATCGAAGGATTCTTTCATACTAATGGGCACACCAAAGAGCCGACCGTCTGCCTTGCCTGCTTGGAGTTGTAGATCAGCCTCTTTCGCCTCTGCCCGCGCCTCTTCGTAGCGTTTTTCCACCACTGCATTAATCGTAGGGTTCACTGCTTCAATTCGTTCAATATATGTTTCTGTTGCTTCTTGGGCTGTTAGCTTCCCTTGCCGTATGGCTTCTGCAACGAGAGTCGCATCCATTTCTAAGAGATTCATAGATTCACCTCTCCTATTCCATATTTTGCATACATTATACCAAAAACAGCTATAAAAAGGGCAAGATGCCAGAATGTAAAGCACGGTCATAAGATCGTGTTTTTTTATGAAAAAAATTTCTTGAAAAAAAGTGTAGGGGTATCCCATTCGGATAACGTCTATAATGGTGAAAGTGAAACAGAGGGGAGGGAAGGCATATTGGAGACGAACGCATAATTCAACAGGTCCTTGCAGGGGAACCAGAGGCATACCGACAATTGGTAGAAAGCTATCAAGGACCTGTCTATGGAGCGGTCTTCGGTGTCCTACGTGATCCTACTTGGGCAAGAGATGTGACAACCCAGGTTTTCGTCCGTGCCTACTATGCCCTCCCTCGCTATGAAGGACAAGGATTCAAAACCTGGCTGATGCGGATTGCTGTCAATCTCGCTATCGATGAAAAAAGAAAAGAAGAACGGCAGGTCCGCTTATCTCTCTTAGTACAGGGTGAACCTACATTCGTTCATACCCAGACAGCCTCACCAGAGCAGCAGGTGCTTGTATGGGAGCAGGAAGCAGAGATGCAAAGGCGGTTAAGCGAGCTCCCTGCAGGCTATCGTGAGGTGCTGGTAGCCTACTATTTTGAAGAAAAAACCTATCAAGAGATTGCCGAAGAACTACAGGTGACCGTGAAGACGGTAGAGACGAAACTGTATCGAGCACGCCAGTGGGTTCGAAAGCATTGGCGAAAGGAGGAATGGTGATGAATCATCTATCAGAGAGGATGTTGCGAGCTTATCTTGACAATACGTTGAGCAACGCGGAGAGCGGAGATCTAGAGCAGCATCTCTATCAATGTAATCAATGTCTAGAAGCATATTTACGCTGTATTGAGTCCAATCGTTCTCAGGTTCCTGAAGAGAGCATTGTAGAGATGAAGGAGTTCTATCCACAGGAATTGAACCTTGGCGATGCCGTGATGGCAGAAATCAAGCGAACAACTTCAGCTTCAGTGAAGGTTGAGCCATTAATCAATCAACTAAGCCCTGATGGACCGCATGATTCAGACCATCATCATTTTTCTAGTCGCGCTCGTCAGACCTTTCTCCATTACGCTATGGCGGCAGCGATTACGCTGGTTCTTCTCTCCACAGGTGTTTTTGAACAATTATTTGTCATCGTTGGTCAGGCAACCAATCAGGATCCTACCAGCAATGCGAACCCCATTTTGGAAGAGCAGGTACCTTGGAGTACCCAGATGATGGAGCATGTAGGCAGCTGGTTGGACAATATCAATGAAGAGTTAAAGGAGGGACGATAGAATGAATCAGCATAAAAGTAAATTTCTCGCGTTGATCCTAACGCTGATTCCTGGCTTGGGACACTTTTATCTCAATAAAAATATTCGCGCGCTATTCTACGCATTCACCTGTTTTGGCAGTCTCTTTATGGCAGCAGTGATTGGAATTGCAACCTATCAAGATGGAATTGCAGCATTTTTCGCTGTGATCGCCTTGTTCTTCTATGTGATGAGCTTCTTCGACATGGTGATCACCTTGCTGCGAAGACCTGCCACGGTACAAGGAGGGAATGGTGCCGTTACAGCAGATGGACCAATGCAAACGTCTCTAGACCAGCAAAATGAACGCTTCTTTACCATTCTGCTCTCCTTCATCCCTGGTCTTGGTCACTTGCAGATGGGCTTGATGCAAAGAGGAATGACATTCCTTGTGGGATTCTTTGGTGCAGCAGCCATGATTCTCTTCGTAACTGTCTTCACCTCCAGTGATAGCTTTCTCGTCTTTTTGTTGGCCTTACCCATCATCTGGTTTCTCAATTTCTTTGATGCTCTGCAGCTCTTGAATCGGAAGCAACAAGGGGAAACCTTGGTGGATCGGTCGGTTTTTGAAGATTGGGAGGAACATCGGGAGACTGGGAAGAAGAGTCGAATGTTTGCTACAGTGCTGGCTGTTTTCCCAGGTGCATCACAGATGTATCTCGGCATGCAACGACGGGGTCTTCAATTGATGGCTGCCTTCCTACTAGGGATTTTTGTCTTGGATGCCTTACGACTTTCACTGTTTCTTTTCTTAATTCCTATTCTGTGGTTCTATAGCTTTTTCGATGCCTTGCAACAGATTGCCAACTATCAGCATGGAAATCGGGAGGATAAACCGGTGATCGCTTATTTGCCCAATCGGCAAAAATGGTTGGCCATTACTTTAATTGTTCTTGGTCTCTATTACTTACTGGATATGTTCCTCTTCCCAGTAATCGATGACCTGTTGCGTCAATATGCTCAGATTAATTTCTACTATTGGTATAATCGTTATTTCCAAGGCTTGCTCATCTCCATCCTGCTCATTGCTGGTGGGATTAAGCTTCTACCAAAGCGACAGCCCAAATCAATTGGGTCAAGTCAAGCATCAAAGGAGGATGAATAAGATGGTAGACCATATGGATGATATAAACATCACGGAACCGACAATGGAACCGACAAAGGTAGAACCTACGAATAATGAGAAAAAAGCAACCTGGCGGGTGGGGACGCTTTCTATGGGCCTCACCCTCATCCTCCTGGGTATTTTCTTTCTTGCTTCTCTGTGGTTCGATTGGGATGGAACTCTACTGATAAAGCTCTGGTGGCCGGTACTTCTCATCATCCTTGGCTGTGAGATCTTCATCTATCTCTTACGGGTTGGAAAGGATGCACGTGTAAGGTATGACCTCTTTAGTATCTTTATCGTAGCTATCATTGGTTTTTCCTCCATCGCCTTAAATTTCTTTAATTCAACAGGACTGATCAATGCCATCTCTCGGGAAATTGGTAGTGAGCTGCAAAATGGTGATCTCCTACCATGGAAATACGGGACACCGCTAGATATCAAATATTTAGTGGTGGAAACAGGGGAGGAATCGGTGCAGATTGAAGGCAGTGATACAAGAGATATCCATCTATTCGGGACATATTCTGCATGGGTAGGGATGAATGAGCAGTTGCCTGAAATGGCGGCTGCTACTCTTGTTCAATCCTATCAGGTGGAGGATACGCTCTATATAAAGCTAAAACCTGCTAGGGAAAGCTATCGTTTTGCTAATCATCTTCGGACGAATCTTACGCTTACCTTACCTCGTTCGCTTAAGACGGAAATCCGTGGGAATTATGGCGTTCTAGAAGTGACTCCAGGTCAGTTAAAGAATGATTGGCGCATCGAAGCGGAAGGTGATCTTAAATTGCGCCTCCTCCAATCAGCGGACCAAAATCTTCAATTGCTAGCAGGCTATCCTTCGCAAGACGTGGCTCAACTCTTGCAATGGCAGAAGGTGGAGAGTCAAGCTAGCCAATCCAATGAGGAAAATAGCACATCAGTCCCAGGTGGATACCCGCTCTGGAGTGATTCCTTCTACCGTACCCAACTGCAAACAGGGAATGGTGGCCATCAGCTCCATGTAGAAGCTGGACAGGGCTTAGATGTTGTCTGGGTACAATAAGGATGAAGTGAAAACAAGATATGTTAGTTTTAAAGTCCTTGAGCTTTCAATAGCATAGTAAGAATTGAGGAAGGTCTTGTCCATATGACAAGGCTTTTTTCTTATTTTGTGTAAAAGATAGATTGATTTTCCAAAATAGTCAGAGTAGTATGCTAC
Organism: Rubeoparvulum massiliense; assembly: GCF_001049895.1. Lineage (GTDB taxonomy): Bacteria > Bacillota > Bacilli > Rubeoparvulales > Rubeoparvulaceae > Rubeoparvulum > Rubeoparvulum massiliense. The sequence continues at coordinate 185,852 of NZ_CVPE01000003.1, read as the reverse complement.
AATATCTCTGCTACAACAAGGGATTACAAGTACCGAAGCATCGGTAAATGACATGGAGGAGGAGTAGATGTGAAGCTTCGAAAGCAATGGATTGCCTTATTACTGGTCTTCTGTTTCATCTTTTCTTGGATTCCTGTTCAACCGGCTTATGCAGAAGCCCCATACAACTATGTAGAGGATTTTAATCAGGCACAGCTTCCTAGTGGTAGCTATGGAAGTGGGACATTCACAGGAAATCATGGCTTTACCTGGGCGTATACCGCTGCACGAGACCAAGGGGAGTATGGGATCGATGGAGCAGGGGTGATGCTACGACGGGCAAGTGATCAGAGTAGGATCGTGGCCACTAATCTACCTGGTGGGATTGATTCATTTGCTGTCGATTTAAAGAAGGGCTTTACAGGCAGTGGCGATCGCCAGGTTGAACTGTTGATTAATGGCACGGTCATTGCCCAATCGACACCCTTCGACCTCGATGGGGAGGTTATTCCCTTTGTGGTTGAAGGAATTCAGGTTGCTGGTGAATTTTCATTAGAGATTCGGAATGTAACCGAGAAGCAGGTGGTCCTCGATAATATCCGCTGGACAAGCTATGAGGGAAATGGTGAACCCAATCCTGATCCAGAGCCAGCGCCCCTCACCATCGTGGCTAATCCTCCAGCAGGTGCTGTTCCTGCAGGCACTACCATCCAATTAACGTCAGCCAATGTAGAAGCAGTCATTCATTACACGGTGGATGGAGAAGACCCTACTGAGGAGAGTCCGATTTATTCATCACCCATCACCATTGAAGCTCCCACCATCATCAAAGCGCGAGCCATCGCTGGCGATGAAGTGGGTGAAATCTATACCTTTACCTATACCATTCATGAAGTACCAGCCCAAATACAGATTCATCATCTCCAAGGCGCCAGTCATCGTTCTCCCTATGAAGGCCAGGTGGTAGAAGGAATCGAGGGGATCGTTACTTATGTGAATGGTACCCATGGCTTCTACATGCAAGCACCTCAAGCCGATGATGATCCCCGTACCTCTGAAGGAATCTATGTCTATCGGAAGAGCCATCCTGCACAAGTGGGAGATCGAGTACTTGTTACAGGTAAGGTAACGGAGTACCGAGAACGAGGCTATGATGATGCCCCTGATTTAACCAGTACACAGATTGTCGGACAAACGATTCAGGTTATAGAACGTGGCATTGCTCTGCCAGAACCTGTTCGCATTGGTGAGGATGGTCGGATTCCTCCCTTCTATGTTGTGGAAGCAGGTGCAGAGAATCTCTTCGATCCAGAACGGAATGCCCTTGATTTCTATGAGAGTTTAGAAGGCATGCTGATTGCGGCAGAAGGGTTGACTGTGGTTGCTCCAGAAAAATATCAGGAAGTGATCGTGGCCTTCAATGATGGACGGAATCATGCATATACCGAAGCAGGTGGTGTCCGCTTAACAACAGATGATGTGAACACACAGCGCCTGATGATTAAGTGGAATACGCCAGTGAATGTGGGCGATCGCTTAGAGGGTGAGCTACGTGGTGTGGTGGGCTATGATTTTAGTAATTATAAGATCTATCCACTCAATCCCATGCCGCAATTGATTAAGGCTGATCGTGAGCAGCCAGTTACCTCCATTGAGCCAGCTGATGATTTACTCACCATCGCTACCTATAATGTTGAGAACTATGCAGCCACCTCCGATCTACGGAAAACTCGCCGACTTGCCCAAAATATTGTGGGGCAATTGAAGGCGCCAGATATTATTGCCCTTGTCGAGGTTCAGGATAATGATGGTCCTAAGGATAGTGGCACAACTGATGCTAGCCGAACCTATGAGGCGTTAATGAGTGCCATCCTCGTGGAAGGTGGACCACAATATGCCTTTACCGATATTGCACCGCTAAATAAACAGGATGGTGGACAGCCTGGTGGTAATATTCGGGTAGGATATCTCTATAATCCAGAACGTGTTACCCTTGTGGATAAGCCAAAAGGGGATGCCACCACAGCGGTTACGATAACCGAGGAGGGGCTCTCCCATAATCCAGGACGGATTGCTCCTATGCACCCAGCCTTCCAAAGCTCACGGAAGCCCCTAGCTGCTCAGTTTGAGTTCCAAGGCGAAACGGTGGTCGTCGTAGCCAATCACTTTAACTCCAAGCAGGGGGATAGCCCGCTCTTTGGTAGTGAACAGCCACTGATTCTTCGTAGTGAAGGTAAACGGGTAGAGATTGCCCAGTTGGTACAGCAGTTTGTTAGCGATATGGCAGCCAACATGCCTGATGCCCATGTGGTGGTATTAGGTGACCTCAATGATTTTCAATTTGCGCCACCCTTACAGGTATTAACCCGAGAGCACTTAACCAATGTGATCGACCTCTTACCAGCAGAACAGCAATATACCTATAATTATCAGGGGAATTCTCAGGTGCTTGATCATATTCTGATCAGCAATCATTTGGTAGAGACTGCTGTAGTAGAAGTGATCCATCTGAACTCTGACTTCCATGAGTCAGCTGGTCGTGCCAGTGATCATGATCCCATCTTGGTTCAATTGGCATTAACCGGAGACATTACACCACCGCCTACAGTAGGAAAGGGTCAATTAGAATTGGTGGGACCTCGTTATCTTCATCCAAATCAGCCTTTCAATGTGATTCTCACGTTGAAGGGAGCAGAGGAAGTAACAGCAGGCGATCTATTGACGACGTGGGAGGAAGGCGTAGAACTTCTTAGTATTCAACCCTTAGGGGGAACCCTCCAGATTCAAGAAGGTCCACGGGCTGATCATGAACGTCGTACCCTCTTCTTCAGCGCTACTCCCTTGGCAGGTGATGTTCAGCTTTGGCAGTTGAAGCTACGGACCACCCGAGAATTTACTGGTGATTCCCTCCTACAAGTGGGAGGAAAGCTAGCTGATCTTCAAGGTCAAGCATGGCAAGTGACTCCTGTAACCTATCAATTGAAGGCGATTCACCATGACCTGAATGAGGATGGTCAGTTAACCGTAGGTGATTTAGGCATCTTCGCCAATTACTATGGAAAGAATAGCAAGAGTCCTGATTGGGAGATGGCACAGCGTGGCGATTTTAATGGAGATGGTCGTGTTGACCGTGCCGATCTACAGCAGTTACTCAACGCCATTATGGAAAGTGAGACAACCGCAGTGGTTCCTGATGTAGCTTCGTAAGCAGAACAAAAGAGCATTAGAAGATAGAGCATCCCCCTGTTCCTACATATTGGGACAGGGGGATGTTTCTATTATTCTGCAGCTTGATTATTGTTTTGTCGAGGGTCGCTTCCGCATCTCCTTAAGCACGGTCTGTAGGATGACCCGATTGGTCTCCTCATTGGTGGCGATGGCATAGCGACTATCCTGAGAGAATTGGTCAGCAGGCGTAGTAGGATACTCTCCGCAGATATCAACACCCAGCACTTGCTTCTCACGACTAATGGCCACCAGGGCTTCGATTAATAGGTCGAGGGACATGCTTCCTTGATCCCAGTTGGTACAAGCATCGGTGGTATCTAGCACATCTTTATCAATACTAATATACACATCCTTCGTAGGAAGCTGTTGGAGCTGTTCTAGCAATTCTGTAGAAGACCAATGGGAGGAAGGAAGTAGCTCCACACGGTGTAAGAGGAGCGGATCAATGGTGGAGAGCCGTTCCTTCCCCACGCCAATAATCAGCACCTGCTTTAAGTATTGGAGGCGGGAGATGGCATTGATCACCCAGGAGCCACAGGTGATGAGGGACGATCGAGCCATCTTCATATCGGTATGGTGGTCAAATAGGATAAGGGTAAAAGGTCGGTGGATCTGTGATAAGAGTAAATAGGAGAGATAGTGATAGTTTCCACTCCCAATAAAGGTGATGCCTCCTAGCTGGCGCTGTAAAATACGCTGTCGTAGCTCCGCCCAGGCATCTGGTGAGCAGTAGAGGTTGGTCTCAGGAATATCCTCTAGGGAGATCCAATTATATGGAGCCATCTCTCGTAAGGATTCTTGTGGTACATAGCTCTGATCAAGATTAAAAAAATTTACCTTGCCGTTCCAGTCACCCATCTTAATCACTTCCTTTGTTTGTCATGACGCGATTGGTGGTGGAAAGTTGTTTTTTCTTATTTTAAAACTCTCATTGTCATCTATTATAGCACTTTTGGCACCTTGCTAAGGTCAGAATATTTAATAAAATCAAAAAGTGAGAGGTGATTCAGTTGTCACAAAAAGAGGTTGCCACAAAGAATCCAGCATCTTCACTTTTGCCAAAAACGCCAAAGGGTGAAGCGACGCGAGAGCGAATTTTGCAGGCCGCAGAAGAAGTTTTCGGTGAAAAGGGTTACTATTTAGCATCGGTTGTGGATATTACACAGCGAGCCAAAATCGCGCAAGGAACCTTCTATCTTTATTTCCCTTCGAAGGAGGCTCTGTTTCGTCAATTGGTAGAGCAGCTTAGCCGAGATTTTCGTCGGATGATTCAACAAGAGATCGCCCACGCAACCAGTCCCCTTGATGCACAGCTGATGGGCTTTCGTACCTTCTTCATGTGGGTAAAGGAGCATCGTCATCTCTACCGCATTGTACAGCAGGCTGTCCTCGTCGATGAAGAACTGTTTCGCTGGTACTATGAGCGGTTGGCCCAAGGCTATGAGAAGGGGCTAGTAGCAGGAGTTCAAGCAGAGGCGTTCCGTCCTCTCCATACAGAGACGGTAGCCTATCTGCTGATGGGGATGGGACAGTTTATTGGGATGCGCTGGGTCTATTGGGAAGATGCTGAAGTGCCTGAGCATGTCATGGAGGAACTGATGCAGTTTGTTCGCCTCGCATTACAACGCTCCAATGATGAAGAGATCAAGGGGTAAAGTGAGGCAGATCCCTCGCAAGAGGAGACTACATTTTTCAACGAATAAAAGGAGGTAGGCGATGATTACGTTTTTCAATTGGGTTGATCAAAGAGCACGTTTAACCCCAGCACAGTTAGCCTTAATAGGGGAACGGGAACGGCTTACGTATGGAGAGTTAGCAGATCGCTCGATTCTTTGGGCCAAGGTACTGCAGACAGTCTATGGCTTGAAGAAGGGGGAGCGAGTGGCGATTCTGTCAGCGAATCGTTGGGAGTATATGCTCCTTTTTCTCGCACTGGCAAGGCTCGGTGTGGTGGCTGTACCACTCAATATTCGCTTACAGCAAGGGGAGCTAGAATACCAATTAAACGATTGTGAGCCGAGCCTATTTATCGTAAGTGCCCAGTTTCATACCCTCGGAAAAGCATTACAAGCAAGCTGTCAGATTCCTTACCTACTATCCATGGATGGAGGAGATGATCTCTCATCCCTACAGGAGCTTGTCCAGGGGCAGGTGGCATATCAAAATGACATAGCTGTAGATGCTCTAGAGCCCGATGATCCCTTTCTGATTATGTATACCTCAGGGACCACGGGGAAGCCGAAGGGAGCAGTGCTCACCCATGTCAATCTATACTGGAATGCCATGAATAATCTGTTGGGGCTAGAGATTACCAGTACCGATCGGATCCTCACCATTCTACCCCTTTTCCATATTGGGGGCCTAGGTCTCTTTGCCCTTCCAGGCTTTCTTGCAGGAGCAACCGTAGTGATACCAGATGGTTTTACCGCAGAGAAAGCCCTACAGATCATCGAAGAGGAGCGGATTACCATCATGATGGGGGTACCGACCATCTTCCAGTTGATCCGTCAGTCTTCACGTTTTGCTGATACCGATCTTTCATCCCTTCGATGGTTCTATACCGGTGGAGCACCTTGTCCATTGGAGCTCTATCAGTTCTTCTGGGAACGGAATATCCCCTTCACTCAAGGCTTTGGAACCACGGAAACAGCGCCCTCTGTCTTTTTAACACCTCGGACTCATATGTATGCCAAGCCTGGAACCGTGGGGAAAGCGGTGATGTTCTGTGAGGTAAAAGCAGTGGATACCCATGGTGAAGAGGTTCCCGTTGGTGAGATTGGTGAATTGGCAGTACGAGGTCCCCATGTATTCAAGGAATATTGGCGCCGACCTGAGGCGACGGCTGAGAGCTTCCATGATGGCTGGTTCCATACCGGGGATTTAATCAAAATCGATGAGGAAGGCTTCGTCACCATTATGGGGAGGAAGAAGGAGATGATCATCTCTGGTGGGGAGAATATCTATCCGCTGGAGGTAGAACAGATGCTCCATGAACATCCTGCCCTTGCCGATGCCGTAGTCGTAGGCGTTCCTGATCCCCATTGGGGAGAGGCGCCTGTGGCTGTGGTGGTGCGGAAGGAAGGGGCAAGCTGTTCCGGGCAAGAGCTACATCAGTATGCACAGGAACGCCTAGCCAAATATAAGTGCCCTAAAATGTATCATTTTGTAAGCGCTTTACCGACCAATGCCACAGGGAAGATTGATAAACGTTTGCTTCAGCAAGAGATGAAAGCGCTTTATTAGTCGGATGGTGGCAATAGAAGATAGGAGAGGAGTTGGGATGAATGGAGCAAGAGGAGTTCATTCAGATCGCAGGCACCAGTATTTATATGACAGAGGGGCGTGCAACCGCCCAGGAATTAAGTGAGAAGGCAGGGATTCCTGCAGAGATTATCATTGAGAAGTTTGGACTTTATGAGAAGAGAATTGCAGGCAGAGATGAGCATGTCTCTGATCTGGCAGTGAAGGCAGCACGCCCCCTATTGGAACAGGAGCAGGTGGATCCGCTGGAGATCGATGTGCTGATTTACTTTGGGAGTCCCCATAAGGATTATTTGGTCTGGTCCTGTGCAACGAAGATCCAACATGAATTGGGCTTAAAGAATGCTTACGCCTTCGAGCTGATGAATATTAGCGCTGGCTTTCCCATGGCATTGAAGGTGGCGAAGGATATGCTACGAAGTGACGCCCATATTCGGAAGATCTTGTTGGTAGGTGGCTGCAAGGAATCCACACTCATCGATTATGAGAATCAGCGTTCCCGCTTTATGTTTAACTTTGGCGATGGTGGTGCTGCTGCCTTAATTACTCGGAGCAATGGCCTAGGAAACTCCACTCCAAGGAATCGCTTGCTGGACTATGCCTTTATCACCAATGGTGCATTTCATGATTTTGTCAAGGTACCAGCAGGAGGAACGGTGCAGCCGGCTTCTATAGAGAGTGTTACCCAAAGCCGACACGCCATTGATGTAAGTAATCCAGAACAGATGAAGGCAGGGCTCGACCCCATTACCTTGAAGAATTTTGTCCATGTGGCACAAGAGGCCATGGAGCGTAGCGGTAAAGCCTTCAATGAGCGGACTTGGCTCTTACCCCTACATACGAAGCGCTCCCTATTCCATCAGCTTTTGGCTTCATTGGGCTTAAAGGAGGAGCAAGCAGTCTATCTCGACCACTTCGGTCACATGTCCGCCCTCGACCCCCTTTTTGGCTTCCATCTCTTAAAGGAGCAGGGAAATCTAGAGCCAGGCGATACAATTCTCTTCCTCAGTGCTGGGACAGGTTATTCCTGGGTGGCGATGGTGATGGAGTGGGTGGGGGAGTAGGGGATAAGAAAGAAGTTAATACTAAGTTTCCTAAATAAAGAATAACCAGGAGACTATATGGTCCCCTGGTTTTATAACTATTAGTATACTTTTAGATATAAGCTTCTATGCTTAAATGATTGATACAAGTTTATCACTATCTAGTAGATTTAATTCGATAATGCTCGGGTTCTTAAGTGCTCTGCAACTTTTCTTCTAAGTGTGTTCACATCTTTTTTAAGATCTAGTGCATGAACTTTTGCATGACAATTTGGACATAAGGCAATGGTATTTTGTATTGTATCCTCACCGCCCTTAGAAAGCCAAACGATGTGATGGGTATGAAGAAATGGTTTGTCGTTTTGATAAAATGGCGCTTCCTGCTCACAGAGCTGACATATACCATGTGCCCAACGTTTGGCATATTCTGCGATATAGGGGTCACGAAGATAAACATGTGCTTTTACTTGCCGTAAGCTAGGCTTTTCCTTTACGTATTTTGTATGAAGTTTGAGATCATCGTCAGTCTTTTTTTCAGCATTTTTTTGGCGGTACTCTTCTTTCTTTTTGATGATATCGATATCTTCTAGATAGGGCTGAGCTTCACTGTCTGCTAGCTGTAATGGAAATATCCATACCCTACGGGGCTTATTATCCTTATCAAGTTGTTTCGATGGGAAGGGATCATCTACTAATGTCATTTGACCAATGAAAGTATATTTTTTGGGGATAAACACTTCAAAAAGATAAACATCAATACCATTGATATTGGACTCTGCTAGTTTTTTGTTTTGTTTATAATCGAGACTTTGATCGTCAAGTGTGCCCATTCCAGTGTAATAAAAGATATCACCTTCCCACCAATCTTCATATAACGATTTTGTATGGTCTGAAATGAGTACAAGTGCATTTTTTTCATTTGAGGGCCTCATTCCACCTTGAGAAGCGCACTTAAATAAGCGATAGATTTGATCATTAGATAGAATATCTCCTGGTTTAAGACCATGATTAAAAGACATGTAGTTTTACCTCCTGGCACAATTAGTGGTATAAATAGACTGAGAAATTTGCTGGATTCCAAGTGAGGAATATGTTACCTATTGGCTATAGTATACCAATAATATGCCAATTATGGAGGCGAGGTAATGTGTTCAATGGACTTATCCCAATCATTTAGTGGCTTTTTCTAGTTAGGGAAAGGATTCAATGCTATTTTTCTGGAAATTGACTTACACATATAAATAATAAAGGTGCCCAGAATAGGCACCTTTTGTATTTAATAACTTATTTACTCCAAAGGATCAAGAGCGCGATTGTTAATCCTACATAGATCCATAGTAAATTATCTCAGCAACAGTTTAGCAGTTTTTTCATGGCTTTGCCTCTAAATTGACAAAACATCGATCATCCAAACTTTTTTTGAATATAGCTTTTAATATGTGATTAATTAGAGATTAATGGTTTAGATAATCACGAGCAATTCCATAGTGAGCTATTGGAAACAAAGAATCTTTTAATGCTAGTAGTAATAGAAGGCCATATGGTTGTGGGATATAAGATTGATTATGAGGAGTCCATTCATCGTAGTGGCAACGGGGAATTGGTATACAGTCAATGGTATATCAATATCACTACTGTAGAGAATAAGGCTATCAGATGATTCGTACCAATGTAATAAGTAAGTAGCGGAATTTGCTGAACCTGAACTTAAAGCAGGGGTTTGGTATCATTGAGGCAGATACTAATAACAAAGAAGGTCCAAAGATCATTTTGATTTAGAATTTGATGAGGTGGGACTATCTCACATGTCGCAGCAAAGCTTCTTGCTCGATGGAACGTCGCCATAAAAAATTTAGGAATATCATTATCAAATACAATTGCTGTAAGATCAATATTATTTTCAAATTTGGAATAACAAGGATGTTTTGTAAGCGTACAAGCGAGAGGGGAGTGTGGTTAAGATGAGTCTCTTGAAAAGATGGCAACATGCATTCAAGCTGGAGGTCTATTATGATGGCTGGTGTCCCATGTGTACAGCGATCCGTCAGCGTCTCGAAAAAATGGATCGTCTCCGCTTGCTCACTTGGGTTTCTATACGAGATCAAGCCGCTGTTCAAAGAATCCCCATCCCCTTTGCAGCATTAGAGACTCGGATGTATACCAAGAAGGTTCGAAATAATACCTATGTTTCGGATATCCGAGCCATCGCCGCCATTGTTGCACGAATCCCGCTCCTATGGCTATTCTGGCCATTCTTGAAGCTTGCACAGTTCACAGGCTTAGGCTCCTATGTATATCATTATGTTGCGAAAAAACGAAGGATTGTTCCAGTTGGAGCATGTGATGAATCCTGTGGAATCGAAGAGGGAAATTATCGTAAAAAAGTGAATCAGTGTCGGTGATGAAGCCTTCTTGATACTAATAATTCCTTGATAATAATAATGAGGTCTGTCCTTCACGGGCAGACCTCAAAATATGTTGTAAATCAGTTTTCCTTATAGTTCATCTGCAATCCCGAGCAAGGCGATCCCGAAGAGGACAAACCCGATAATAATATAATGCTTGATGCTCAACTTCTCCTTCAGGAAGATCCGTGATAGGATGACGGAAAAGAAGCTATAGGATGCAATGAGTGGTGCCGCGATGATGGCGTTCTTCGCCATGGCAAATACATAGAAGAACTGTCCTGCTGTTTCTAAGATAGCAGCAAGCCCTTTGTCACGTTCTTTAAAGATGGCAAAGGGTACTTTTTTAATTCCCTTCAAATAGATGATGGATGCAACAGCACAGATGAGGAAGGTATATTCATAAGCGATCAGTGCAGCATCTTCACTGATCAGCTTCATCTCATCAAGATAAATCCCATCAGCAAAGGTTCCAAGTCCATCGATAAAGGCATAAAGAATCGGGAAGGTGATAGCTAAGAAGCTAATCTGATATTTTTTATCAATCTGCGTATTACTTAGCTTAAGTGCTTCCGTTTCTGCTTGCTTCTCCAATACTGCAAGGCCAATTACACCTAAGGTAATAATCACAACCCCTGAAACGTCAAGAACACCTAAATCCTGTGGAAAAAAGAGAAATAATAAGATTGCGGTTACAGCACCTGAAGAGTTCTGTACAGGGGAGGCAATGGAAAGTTCAATATATCTCAAACCAATATAGCCAATGGTCATTGACAATATGTAAAGGGCTGAGACAGGTAAATACCGAATAAGATCAAATGGCTCAAAGGTTAATCCTTTGATAAGCATATAGACGGTTGCGTGAAGACCCATGACCAAACCAACCATGGTTACAATCTTGAGATGGCTGTAACGGTCATTGCTATCTGTGCCTTTTTTATAAAATAAATCAGCACCGCCCCATGCTAAGGCTGTTAAAAGTGAAAATATAAACCACATGGTTCCCTCTCCTTGTTGTAGATTTTTGCAGCTATCATTGCTCTTGCCCAATTGGAAATAGTTTGTTCACTCAATGCTAGTACTGTGGACAAGTAACAAAACCCATTATACGACAAGAGAGTCGGCTTGTGTTGTATAAATCTATTTCAATTTTATGTCAAATCAGGATTTTCATTCACCTCCGTTAAGCTGTAAGCATGTTATACGCACTTTAATTTTTGCTTGATACTTTCAACCATAAACAGATATACATGTTATAATATAGTTTAAAATACAGATAATGTATTGGAAGCGTTAAATCTATAATGATGACGGATTTGTGAACAAGGAAAAGGTGAGGACATGGGAGATAGAAAGCAGGAGGAGCAAGACTTATTTATCCGCCAGTTACGGCAACTGATTAAAGCCAATTATATTAGTCAAGATATATATACGCGCGTAGCTGAAGGGTATCGGCGCTATCAACGGGATCAGAAGGAGCAGACCCTTGAGAGTGGGGAAGAAAGGGAGGTTCAGTCCTCCACAGATGGACAAAAAATTGATGATAAAAGTAAAATTACAAGTGGCAATGTAAAATTGCCTGAGAAGAGAGTCCTCGTAAAGAAAAAAACACCTGAAGAGGTACGGGAGCAAAAGATTACCTGGTCCCTGATCATGGGTGTACTCATGATCTTGATCAGTGGGTTATTTGTTGCAACGAATAATTGGGAGCGTTATAGTCCAGGGGTCAAGACGAGCTTCAACGCCATCGTGGCGCTATTCTTTTTCATTATTAGTTGGGTATCCCAACGATTTTTGCAGATTAAGAAAACCTCATTTGCTTTCTTGGTACTGGGAGGTCTGTTCGTTCCCATTTTCTTTCTCTCCATCGGGTACTATCGACTGCTGGGGGAATGGCTCTCTTTATTTGGCGGAGGGAAATTTTGGTTCGGGGCATTGAGCGCTCTTGTGTGTCTACCTATCTATTTCTATCTAGCTAGAAGGTATAATTCCCGGATCTTTGTCTGGTTTTCCTACCTTACTTTAACGCTACTCTTCGCTTTCATCTTAATGGGAACTCAATTACCCTTAGATGCCTTCTATTTTGGGATGATTCTGTTTAATGGTCTATTACTCTATCTCTATTATCGTTATGGCAAGCAGGGAAGGATGCCACTCTTCACGAAGGAGCTACCTGCTTTTGCCCAGATGAATCTGGTGATCAGCACCTTACTCATGCTCATGCTGTTTAACAGCCCTGTTTTTTATAGTGTGAATGTGATCCTCACTGCATTTCTCTATATGTGGATGATCTTCGTCTACCAAAGGAAGGAATATAGCTTTGTCTTTATTCTGTTGCTGGCCTATGGACTATATCAATTGATTGAGCATACCGCTCTTCAGCATTTGGACTTTTTGCTCTTCTCGCTGGTGGGGATTCTCTATCTCTACTTCGAGCGGATCTTTGAGGAGGGCTTTTTGAAGCGTCTCTTCCATTATACGAGTGCGGTAGTCTCCTTCTTTGCTTTTATTTATATCAGTGTGCAGGGCTTCTTACTACGTTATGAGCATTCGTCAACATTACTGCTGCTCGCTTATCTCGCCTTGACGCTGAATTATCTCTTGCTCACCAATCTAACGAGAAAATCCTTTTTCGCCTATCTCACTTCGATTTTTCTCTTTGTTTCGGGATATCAGGTCTATAATCTGCTACTGAGTATCTATCCGCAAGAATGGCTGGAACTCTTTCTCTTCCTCTATGCTTTCCTCATCTTCTGGGTATTCTCTATGAGGAATATGCATCGTTGGACGATGCCGATCAAAGAAAGCAGTCTTGCTGTGGCGCTCATCGTGATGCTAGGAGCCATTGTACTGGCATTCTTCAATGAGAAGTGGTTCACCTTGCCCATTCTACTCTTCGCCTATGGTGGGGTATGGGGGAGGCTTGTCCAAGCTCAAGAGGGGAGTCTACGCAAGATCGGGCTTGTCATGAATCCATTAACTTGGCTGCTTGGCTTCTGGTCGATTTATTTGAGCCTTCAGGCGAGAGATATATGGCCTTTTTATACTGCATATCTTCGTATACCAAGTCATTTCGCTATTATAGGTCTGATCTTATTCATGGTTCAATGGGGATGGAGAAGGCTTAAACAGGGAGCTTTAGCAAGGAACACATTTTATGCTGGTCAGCTTAGCTATACCATGTCACTTCTGTTGATCCTTCGCGGCCTCTTCGCTTATGAAATGAATCATTTGGTTGTGGAAGACGGGTATATTCGTACAGGGATCCTATTGCTCGGATGCTTCGTCTATACCTCCTTGGTTCAGGTAACACGTTATCAGCCACTTTGGAATCTTGTATCGATGACTGCCCTTTGCTTTTATATTTCACTTCTAGCTGTGCTGAATCTAGTTCAGGATGAAGCTGTTTTCGGAGTACTATTTTTGCCGGTGTTTCTACTGCTCATCGAGTGGATAGGAGAGAAAAAGTATCCTGAGCTAAGGCGGTATTTCTTTGGCTTGGTCCATGTAATTCAGCCCATTATTATCTTATTGACCCTGATCCTGTTTGCCTTTGCTCCCTTTCATCCGAGAGTGTATCTCATACCTCTAGGTGTCTATCTATATAGCTTATGGAGAGCCCAAGGAATCTTTAGCGGCTATTTCTTCTTATATGGGGCATTCACCATGGTTCCCATCTTGTTGCTAACCACTGTGATGTATTATGACCTACAGATGGATGAAGCGTGGATATTTCCGCTTACCTCTCTGGTTCTAGGATTGACGTGGTTCTTCATGAAGGGGCCCTGGCGACGTCGTACAGAAATCTACTTAATCCCATTCTCATTCTTCGGTTTGATGATCTGGAATGGGAGCATGTCTCCAGCTACCTGGTGGGCGGGTCTTCTTTCCCTGGGTTATACCATTTTTATCCTGCGTTTTTTACATGGGAGAAAACTAGATATATTCAATGCATTTCCATTGGCGCTGATGCTGAGCTATTGGTTAGAGTCGCAAGCATTTTCTTCTCAAGTCACGCTATGGATTGGCTATGCTCTTTTTCTCGGATTCGTGGGAGCAGGGAAATATCTCTATACCTATCTCGTCCAGTTTGAAGCTGGGAAGTTGCCACGCCTTGATTGGTATACCTTCTTTAGTTTGCTCTATCTTGCTACCACTCTTAATGAGGTGGATGCGGATGCCAGTCTACTTCTTCAGCTTCTCACACCCACGCTTCTAGTAGGAGCACTATTCTTGCAGATTCCCCGTTGGTCGCAGCCATTGGCTCAAAAAATCATGACAACCATAGCTGGACTCAGTCTCCTCTATCCGTATTATGTACTTTTAGGGAATCTTCAGATCCCAGTGGTGATACAAACAGAGCTCTATACACTACCTTGGTTAGTACTGCAAATTGTACTAAGTAAAAAAATCTGGTCACACCATCAAAAGATCATGCAGAAAATACAGCTCGCTCTTCTTATGGTGATTGCCATCATTCTACTGCTGGATACTCTTCAGAGTGATACGCTGTCAGATGCACTCCTTTTGGGAGGGTTAGCGTTGCTATCCATTCTGGTAGGGCTGTATTCGCGGACGAAATCATACTTTTTTGTGGGTAGTGTAGTATTGATGCTTAATCTCTTTATCCAGACAGAACCGTTCTGGGGTAGATTACCTTGGTGGGCTTATCTTCTGATGGCTGGCTTCATTCTCGTGGTGGGAGCAAGCTTCTATGAATGGCAAAGACAAAAGAAAAAAAGAGATTATGGAGGGTAATAGGAGAGATGGAGGAATTGGCAGAGAGCTTTAAGCGGGGCTTCGGCAAGCGGTTGCCAGTGGTTGAGGAGGAACTGGGTATCTGAGGGATGATCTGCAAATCCGTATTCAATAATCTGGACAGCCACATGTCCAGTATCACGATGCATAAAATAGTAATCGCGATTAGGCTGACCGGGAAGGTGTCGGGTGAAGACACGTCGTTTCTTCATCCCCACCTGTACCAGTTCATCCATAATTAGATGAGGAAGCGTGGTCGTATCATATAGGCTATGGATCACTTCAGCCCCCTTACCACCGCCACGGTTAACATGGTTGGAGAAACAGTAGCGAGCACCGCTGTTTCTAACTAATTTGGCACGATGATGGGGAGTGAGGTACTGATCCGACTTTCTGGTTAAATCGTACTCAATCTTTAATTGCTCACAGCGCTTGGCCTGGTAGAGAGAGATCTTGAGATTTAGCTCTTTTTCAAGAAAATACTGGTTGCTACCACCGCCATGGTCTTTGCCACCATGACCTGCATCGATACAGAGAAGTGGTGTCCTCTTTTTCATATTGAACATCCTCTCTTTGCTATTTCAAACGCTCTTTCTATTAATAGCATATGCAAAGAGAAGGAAGTATGAGTAGACAAGGAAACCTAGTATTGTATCACTTTTGCCATGTAATATTCATCCACATAATTACCATTGATAAAGAGGGAGTATTGTCGAACACCCTCTGCTTTAAATCCTGCCTTTTGAAAGAGGGCAACAGCTCGCTGATTGTGGGTCATGACCATGGCTTCTAAGCGGGTTAATTGACGCTCACGGGCCCAAAGTTCAGTTTGTTTGAGAAGCTCATATCCCAACCCTTCTCCCCAATGTTCTTGCAGGATGCCCATCACGATGGTGGCACAATGCTTGGCACGGGGAGCCATCTTCCCAAATACGGTAAGATGGCCAACGAGGTCACCTTCATCTTCCACGACAAAGATCGTAGAGTTTGGTTCATTAAGTAGTGAGGTAACACGCCGTTCAGCTCTTTTTGGTGTACAATTTCGTTCATAGGCGCCATATTTCAAATAATCCGTTTCTGCCTCCAAGCACTGGATTAAATAAGCGTATTCAATGAACTCATCAGGTTGAATGGTACGTATTAGCATATTGCCTCTCCTTTTTCAGATAAGTTTAACTATTCAATAATTGTAATGACTTTTTGGAAGAAACGCAAATGGAATTGATCCTATTCCATTGATAATATCATATCGAGATGGGGAATATGATCCTCAAGATAGGTCTCAGAGATGGGCTGGAAACCAAATGATGTATAAAATTCTTGAAGATATTCTTGGGCTTGGATGAATACCATTGTCTCTTTTAGCTCATGTTGAATAAAGTCGAGGGCACGCTGTAGCAACTCTGTGGCCATACCTTGCCCACGATAGTTCTTCTTTACAAGCACTCTTCCAATGGAGAGGTGAGGATGAGGACTCCCGGCAGGCAAGATTCGTAAATAGGCGATGATTTCTCCATTTTGTTCTTGATAAAGATGATAAGCGACCTTATCATGGCCGTCAACTTCTGGATAGGGGCATGCCTGTTCCACAACAAAAACATCCACCCGTTCCTTCAAGATATTGTATAACTCATCTGCTGTTAACGCTTCAAAACGTTTAAGCTGCCAAGTCATTGGAGTTCCTCCATTATGATGTAATTGAGTGTAGAAGATGATCAACTCATTGAATGATGAATATTATAATTATATTACATCACGAACATGTAAACCAATATGGAAGTGTTACGTAGTAAATAGTATAGTGAAACCTTAATTTGTATAAAGAGGGTGTTAACATGGGTGTTACCAGAGTATCGACAATTTTGAAATGGGTTTCCGGTGGACTCGAAGCGTTCTTAGGTATACCGATTGTAGGTGGCTTAATCATCTTCTCATCTGCGTGGACTCCCCTATTTGTCATGTTGGTGCTGCACATTGTAACCTTGATCTTTTCGATTAATGAAAGGACAAATCGGCATGGTAGTATTCTTGGGATTGTGACTTCATGTGTTGGCGTTATCCCCATTGTAGGGATGATTATGCATATCATTACGGGAGTTGTGCTAATGGTGGATGCTTATCGGTATAGTGAGGGAGAAAGAATGTAGAAGAATAGAATATGGATGAAGTATGAAAGTATGAAGATGGCCTTCCTTTTATAAAAAGGAGGGTGTTTTTATTTTTAATCGGATTATCAATTACTTTGATAAATCGTAAAGTAATAAGGTAACAAATATAGAATAAAATAATAAAAATGGATAGGAACATCTGAATATATCGAAAATAAAGACTAAATAAGTGGAAGGAGGTGTAAGTGAATGAAAGTATCAACAATTTTGAAGTGGGTTACTGGAGTATTAGAGGCATTATTAGGTATTCCTATTATAGGTGCTGGAATCATCGTTGGTCTTCTATGGACTCCACTATTCTTAATGCTAATTCTGCATATTGTAACGCTTATTTTTTCTGTAAAAGATAATGTCAATAAGCATGGAAGTATTCTTGGGATCGTTACCTCGTGTATAGCATGGATTCCATTTGTTGGAATGGTTCTTCATATTATTACTGCAATCTTGCTTATGATTGACGCAGCGATGAATAATAAGTCACAAGCTAATGTAAGTGCATAATGTTTGCACAAGCAACACCATCCTCTTTTTTCCTCATGGATGGTGTTGCTTAGATCTATGTGAAGAACCCATAACTTTCTCTTGAACTGGTCCGTTAATGGTATAGAAAGGATATCATGGAAGATGATTCAGGAAAGGTTGTGTGAAGATGAAGAAGAAGTTACTGATTCTATTATTCGTTACCTTATTAGCAATCAGCTTGAGCGGATGTGGAACGACGAAGGACTCCAATTCATCAGGCTCCACTGATCAAGGAACAAAGCAAGAATATATCGGTGCAAGAGGGGAAATAACAGAACTATATCTCGATGAAAACAAGAAAGTTATGGGCTTTATGGTTGAAGGTGAAAGTGAACGGACAGAGACCTATGAACTCTATGATAAGGCATCTGTTTCAATTACGGAGGATACTAAGATTATGAAAGGGAATCAAGCGCTATCTGTTGAAGATTTAAAGGAAGGCATGAAGGTAATGGTGATTTTTGAGGGAGAGGTGCGGGAAAGCTACCCTGTACAAGTGACTGCAAAAAGCATCGAGATCCTTGAATAGCAGCTACCATTATCCTTCGCTACCCAACATTCAAGGCGGCTGATAGAATGAAAAAAGCTCTGCTCACCATAATGATGTTCAGCGTGATATTTCTATTTTCAAGTAAGGGATATGCTACTGCATATCATAATGAAGTAGGACAAGAAGGCGATTCTGGTGTAACCATCGCCTTCAGTCTCCTCGTAATTCTTATCCTAGTGCTCAATTACTTTCGGAATCGAAAGTAATTCTGAGGAGGATTACGGTAAACCGTTCAATCAGAACCAGATTAAGAATCATAGATGGACACCGTAAGGTTATAGGAGAAATCGAATATGCTTTGAATAATCTTGGTGTATACGTCTTTTGGGTTAAAGACAGTGAATCGGTCGAAATCAGATTGAACTAAATCATTGGGTTATCCTCTCATATCTCTTGGAATCAAGATCCAATGTTTAGTATATGGTCAGCTTCTTCGTGTCATTCTGTTGTCTAGGGTTGTGAATGAACGTCAAATCCGACGCGTTTTGTAAGCAGTGCATATATAACTTGAGGAAAAAGGATAGTTATAAAGCCTAATATTTGTTTTTTTCTTGGAATATGTTAATATAATGGTAAGTTTAGCATAGAATAAAAAAGAGGTCGCAGATGCCGAAAACATCTTTGACCTCAGTACAATAGTCACCCTTCAAAGGGGCTGGCTCACTTGTTAAAATGACCTCCCATGCTTGTTAGGGTCAAGGGAGGTCATTTGTGTTTGTCATGGATGATTGATAGGATCAACACGACCAATGTGGCGAAAGAAACCATCAAGAATAGTGCATCTTTGATCTCCATCATATTCTCACCCCCTTCCGAATGGAAGTTAGAGTGAGCTGACCGCCCTTGAGGAGCCATACAATTGTACTTGGTATATTATACCATAACGCTCTTCCGAAAGGGCATTATTTCTTTTGATTACATAAACTTACATGTTGTCCCTGTATATCCTCCACTATGGAGAGGTGAGCACCATGCATGTCACGATTTACCACGGAAAAGTCCATGATGAGAAATTGGCTCTCTGCTATACTTTGATTCTGGAAAAATACAGAAAGGCAGAGCAATCAAATCCATCTATCCCCTATAGCTATAGAATCCACACGAATAGTGATTAATTAGACGATGAAAATTAGATATCCACCAAATTTCAGATAATCATCTGATTGGAATGCGGTATGATTAGACAGTTTGTTAATGGGAATACCCCGCTGAAGATGTTTCTTTTGAGTTCAAAACGTCATTGCTTGAGAAGTCTGAACAACTAAAGAAGGAAAAGCCGAGACTATATGAACTACCTAATGAAGAATTTCTTGATATGTATGCTAGTTATGAACTAAATGAGGGACAAAACAAAAGAGATTTATGGAAAGTCGCTGAAATTAATTTTAGAGTGCCATTATTCTTGCGGGCAAAAGAGTAAGTGTATAGCATCGTGTATTTGATCAGCCGAATAGCATTACGGAGGATACACGAATAGGTGGAAAATGATATGATTGACAGTAAGAATTATAAAATAACAGGAGAAAAGGTGAAATAGTGGGGACAGTCAAAGTGTGGAGCTATGATAAAGGGAATTATATAAAAAAACAATCCATTGGAAAAGTAAAATATATTGGTGAATCGTTTGGAGCAGTGGGTTTGACTGATGGAAAGGTATATGATTGTTTAGGTGTGGAAGGCGGGTTTCTACGAGTCGTTGATGATGAGGAAATGGATTATTTATATTGTGCCAAAAATCCAGCTCCACTTGATTGGAGTTCCACAGGAGGACGATGGGAAATCATAGAGGATGATGATAAGGGAACCCTTCAAAATGCAATCACAGAGTAACGAGCACTCTCAGGAGAACAGCGAGGGTGCTTTTTTATTCGTTTTTTTGGTAATGTAGGCGTTAAAAAATAAGCCATCATTCAAGAATGGAGAACGAAACTAAATCAATTGATACGAGGCGGGATGAATTATTTCACACAAGCAGATGCAAAGTCCTTAATAAAGAGACTTGACTATTGGTTAAGAAGTTGTATTCGCATAATGAAGTGGTAATGATGGAAGAAGGTCCAAAAGCGGTTGATCATTGCAAAAGAGTAAGAATTATAGATGAGCAAGTAGGAATGTGGGCTGATCAAATAATTCTCAGCCCCCTACTCGATTCAACGTGACAAAGAGAATTCAGAGGTAAAATGTAATAATATAGAAAGAGATTAGACAAGCACTTAGAGATTATTACTAGATGACTCAGTAGATTAGTCGCTTACGTATTACATAGATGGTTCAGAAATATTCACGTGACATAATATCAATGGTGTTCGCAAATGTTAAGGTAATAACTGAGTATATTAATATTTTATTTTATCTTCCTCCCCCAGAAGGTAAAACCTGGGGGGGAAGAATGGAGACAAAGTAGACTTGCACAAAATTTTTCTAAATACTTACATGACATTAAAAGAGTTTAGCACATAAGTATAACAAGAAACAGAGAGTGGAAGGGCTAATTTCAACATTAAAGTTAAGTTGAATGTTCACAAGAGAACACCTCCTCTAAGGTGCCTCCATTCTTATTCTATTTTATGTAAAAGATAATTAGAGTATTCATAATCTAGTAATACGAAGTAGGAAAATAAAAATTGTAAACAGTAATATCATGATGTAATTCACAAACTATTGTACGTCATCATCTATAGGTACTACACCTACCTTATTTAATGTATGATTGATAAATAACTATACCATGTTAGAGGGGATAATATAATGATGGGGATTAACAATGATAATCATATTGCAAATCAATTGTTACAGTTAACAGACGTGAAAGATGTTACCATTGGTATATATTTTGTGAAGAGGGATGGTTCAAAAGATGACTTTTATTTTTCAAAATCTATTGAGGTGGAGTCTAAGCTGTCAACCTTTTTAAAAGAACATATAATTTCGGAATTAAACAATTTAAGGGTTGATGATGGGGATAAAAAATTTTTTCGGGTTAGTCAATACAACAATGAATTTCAACTAATGGATGTAATCGGGATATATGATATTACACAAGAAGAATCTGAAGAAAGAGGAGAAACCATAGAGTCTACAGAAAATAAGGTAATACAAAGAGTTGAACTATTAAGAAGATCTATAGTACAAGATGCTTTGGAAAAAATCCATGGATCAAATTTCCAAATAGTTACTTTGGAATATAATAAGAAAAAATTATCCTTTTGTTTTTATCGAAGTATAAAGAAGATAGCTAAAAATAAGAAATGGGCCATACTCTCGTCAGATGAATATAAAGAAGTTGAAAATAATATTATAGAACTTGGGGGACCTATTTCATTTTTCTTCGATAATGAATCTATATATATTATCCGTGTAAAAGATTTTGAAAATGCTTTTGAATATAAAGATCATATTAGCATTAAAAGCGAGGAAAATCTCAATAAGATTGCAGGAATGGGATTCTTTATGAATGAGAATTCAAGACACAATTTTATTAAGCAATCAAAAAATCAATTATTTTCACGGGGGCTTGCACAAATCAGCGATGAGACCATGAAAGACCTTAATGAATATTATGACGAACGGGTTAAGGAACTGAAGCAAATACAAGTAAAATTGAATAGTATAGAGAAGGAGGAAGAAAAGAGGGATTTTGAATACACGATTGGCGATATAATTCATCTACTGAAATTATTAAATTTTGAAACAGGAAAAATAATATTTCCAGAAAATGAAAATCCTAAACCGCTTCTTCACTTTTTTCAAGATAAAATCGTGTCATCATTTTTGACCAAGAAGATAAGAACGGTTATGGGGTACTAATTAAAAGTAAGAAGGTGCAAGAATGTGGGGTAAAATTGAACAATTTATAATGTGGGCAATATCATACTTTCCAGTTCTTGTAATTGGCTTATATAGATATTTATTTGAAGATATAGATAAATCGTTTATTGTGGATAAGCACGAAGTTTCAAGTGATGTTGTGGATACCTTAGTTGTTATCTTTATCCTTGGTTTTACTATGATAGTATTTTTTAATACGCCTAGGTTGATATTCAAAAAGTTAAGTAGGCAAATGGAAGAAGGTAATAAGGGTAGAAATCATATAGTTAAAAAATTTGATAGATTAAATTTGAATGATTATACTTTTTTTCTTTTAACTCTAATCCTACCCTTAATAACAGTTGATTTTAAATCAACAATAAGTTTATTAATTTGTTTTGCAGTAATATTATTTATTATTACCCTTCTTGTAAGTATCGATTATATTATAGCGTGTCCGTTATTCTTCGTTTCTTCATATAAAGTCTGGAAAGTCAGTATGGTAGAAGCTACAGAAAATAACAATGAAATTGAAAAAGAGGTTTTTGTAATTACAAAAGCAAATGACTTTTTTGATAGAGAATTTCGTGCTGTAAAATTGTTAAGAAATGTTTATTTTTTGTCTGAACAAATAGGATCATAAAATGAATAGGACAGTGTGTGAAAGAGTAAATTACAGAACGAAAGAATTTGAATAGATAAGCACTTTTCAGAGTGTTTTTCCTTTACTTTAAAAATATCTTGATTTTGGAAGCAATTTGACTTGATTTACCATTTGAAAATCTCATAAAAAGTTGCAGACTGTAAAAATAACATTCGTATCTGGGAAAAATATGATGTGAAGCTCGACGCACAAAAATTGAAAAGGCTAGAAGGTTGGTCATAAGATTTACTTAATAAAGAGAAAGTGAGTAAGGAAACAACATCAATAAGAATAAAGAAGTAAAAGATCATTTCGTAAGCAGATTGGTACTAGATGTATAGGAGCTGTAAAATCTGATCGGAGTGGACATTTTCTTTATTATCATAATCGAAATCGGAGCATTATTCTCAAATTATATGAACAATGATAAAGTTAAGAGGAAAATAGAATGATTGAGTATGGAAATAATACGATATCCTTTGGTAAGTAGGTAGATAAGAACTAAAGAGTGCTATGATACAAGCATGCTTATAGATTGACTTTCCCCATCATCTAATAATGAAGTAGGACAAGAAGGCTATTCTGGTGTAGCCATCGCCTTCAGTCTCCTCGTAATTCTTATCTTAGTGCTAAATTACTTTCGGAATCGAAAATGATCTATTTGTGGACTGTCATAAGCAGTCTTTTTTTTATGCATGAATCCGTACAGGCACAGCCAAGCCCAGATCTTCATACATATATAAAGCGCACATTGAAATGGGGGGATGGTTGTGTCTTTATTTGCTTCACTGCTCTACTTAGTTCAAGAGGTTGGTTTATTTGTGGCCTATGTGAAGAATAATGCCTTTCCACAGCCTTTATCAGACGAAGATGAAAAGCGTTATCTAGAACTGAATGCCACAGGAGATGCCATGGCTCGCAACCACTTAATTGAACACAATCTTCGTCTCGTTGCACATATTGTTAAGAAGTTTGAGAATACCGGGGAGTCACAGGAGGACTTAATCTCCATCGGTACCATCGGTTTAATTAAAGCTATCGAAAGCTTCCAGCCTCATAAAGGGACGAAACTGGCTACATATGCTGCACGTTGTATTGAGAATGAGATCCTAATGTCATTAGGGTGCTATCGCTATGTCAACTCAAGTTAACATAGAATGTTATTGCTGATTGGTGGAGTATTTAAGGAATTACAGTATGATGAAGAAAAAGGATGTGAAAAGTATGATAAGTATGAATCTAAAAAAATTGCGAAAAATGAATCGATATACGCAAGAGGAAATCGCTGATAAAATCGGTGTTTCAAGACAAGCTGTAGCTAAATGGGAAAGCGGCGAAACTGTACCAGATATCGAAAATTGTATCGCATTGGGAAAATTATATGGAGTGACATTAGATGATCTGGTCAATTATTCAGGTGATCATGAAGAGAACGGTATTCGACCAAAGGGGAAACACATCTTTGGACTGGTAAAGGTTGGTGAACGAGGACAAGTTGTTATACCGAAGAAGGCGAGAGAGTTATTTAGCTTAAATCCTGGAGACAGCTTATTGGTACTGGGCGATGAGGAACATGGAATTGCAATTGTGAAAAGCGAGGGATTCCTGCAGTTCGCACAAGATATCCTTGATGCACAGGAAAACAAGGGGGAAGACGAATGATCGCCATTCAAACCAAGGATTTGACTAAGCAGTTTCAAGACAAGATCGCGGTTAATTCTCTCAATCTCTCTATTGAACAAGGTGAGCTATTTGCTTTGCTAGGTGTGAATGGAGCAGGGAAAACGACAACGATTAAGATGTTGACTTGCCTTAGCAGTCCTACAAGCGGTGATGCCACCTTGCTTGGAGATAGCATTGTTAGCAATCCTCATGCTGTCAAAGAAAAGATAAATGTTTCACCACAGGAAACAGCAGTAGCTCGCAACTTATCTGTGAGAGAGAATCTTGAGTTAACTGCGCAAATCTACGGATTTGATAAAAAAACAATCCAGAAAAAGGTGGAGGAGATGCTTACCACTTTTAATCTTACGGAAGTGTCTAAACAGAAAGCAAAAACCTTATCAGGAGGAATGCAAAGACGACTTAACATTGCCATGGCACTTATTTCTGATCCACAGATACTATTTCTTGATGAACCCACCCTCGGATTGGATGTGATTGCACGGCGTGAACTCTGGACTGCGATTGAAAAATTAAAGGGGAGAATTACCATCATTCTCACTACTCATCATATGGAGGAAGCAGAAACTCTTTCAGATCGTATTGGTATCATGGCGAAAGGAAAATTAAAGGCAGTTGGAACGCTGGCAGAATTACTAGCCAAGACCAATGCAAAAACACTAGAAGATGCCTTTGTTTCTTTAGCAACGGAAGAGGGGGTGGCACAATGAGATCACTGGCATTTGCCGCACGTAACCGCAAAGAGATTCTTAGGGATCCATTGAACCTGGCATTTGGTATTGGTTTTCCATTAGTAATATTATTGTTACTATCTGCGATTCAAGCCAATGTTCCAGTTGAATTGTTTACCATTGATCAACTTACTCCTGGAATTGCTGTTTTCGGTCTCTCTTTCATCTCGCTATTTTCTGGAATGTTAATTTCCATTGATCGGGGTACCTCATTTTTGCTGCGATTGTTTACAGCTCCACTTTCTGCTTCTGATTTCATCAAGGGATATACACTTCCACTCATTCCAATGGCGATTCTGCAAATTACCATATGCTTTATAGCTGCTTTCTTCTTAGGGCTTCCGATCAATGCGAATGTTTTCCTTTCGATTATTGTGCTTTTACCAACAGCAATACTATTTATCGGATTTGGACTTTTGGCAGGCAGTATCTTTAACGAGAAACAGGTAGGCGGTATTTGTGGTGCATTATTGACAAATCTCAGCGCTTGGTTGAGTGGCACATGGTTCGATCTAAATCTAGTTGGTGGCTGGTTCAAGGAAATTGCCTATGTCCTTCCCTTTGCCCATGCTGTGGATGCATCAAGAGCTGCACTCTCTGGGGAGTATGCATCGATATTCCCACACCTTTGGTGGGTAATTGGATATGCCCTTGTGATAATCGCTGTTGCAATTTTCACTTTTAAGAGGAAGATGAATAGCGATAACGCTTAATATATGTTTTTTATAGGAGTATATTGATATTGTGGAAAACTTATAATACAATAAAAAAAAGATTGCAGATGCCGGAAACATCCTTAACCTTAGTATAACTATTACCCTTTAAATTGGCTGGCTCACTTGTTAAAATGACCTTCCATGTTTGTTAGGGTCAAGGAAGGTCATTTGTGTTTGTCATAGATGATTGATAGGACCACGGCCAATGTTGCGAAAATACTCTCCTCGGAGGGTGTTTTTTTTGTGTTTACACAACTTGACAGTCCATCCCTGCATATCTTCCACTATGGCTGTGTGAGCACCGCGCATCTGATCGACTAGAGTAACATTACAGAGAAATTGAGTAGTTTGTTTTTAAAACCGATAATATCACTTACCACCATGGTGGTCTTAATTTAAGTTTAGGAAGGAGATCCAAAGATATAAGGAGAAATGCAAATTGTTGGAAGGAAGTGACGCCATGAAAAAAGTCTTTTGGATTTCACTAGTTTTGCTGCTACTTTCTGCAGAGCCAGCAATCCGTTCACTTGTATTAGAAAAATTATACATGTCTGAGATGGAAAAAAGATACATTATTCATAGTGATTATAGGCTGCTAGATGAGCAAGAGGTCATCAATTATCAAGGGAATGAAATCAGAATCGAAACACATAAAAAAGACCTTAAGCCAGAGAAAAATCACTGGGGAGATCATATTATTACAGGTGATGTTCGTATTTTAATCAATGGAGTAAAAGTAGCGGAACAACATGCTCAGGCAATACGACTAAACCCAAAGGAACATGGAGAGTATGGGGAAACTCATATTGAAATTAGTTTTTTCGATGTTGTAGATACTTATTTGGCTGAAGAATATCTTGCTATTCTCCTCAATCATAGTAACAACTATAAAGAGGTTAAGCAGCTCGGGGATCAAAGATATCAGATGATCAAACTATATTCAGATGGTCGGATTGAGAATGAACACTTCACCTATGCATCTCGAACCAAGCTACAATCATACTTAGCAAAGTACGTAACGTATACATGGTTTGGCTTTTATACAAGTCTTCATTATCAAACTGCTACATTAATTGTCCCAATTTTTTATCCTTTCTTAACATTTCTTATCGGACTCAGCGGTGTTCTCATATGTGGTGGAGTCCTTTTGTACAGAAAAAGACAGTGGCGCCCTATTGCCTAGTCAAATTTAAGGTGACCGAAGGGATCATTGAGCGGAGGTTTCCATTTTTGATTAGACAATATAAATTGGAGTTCAACGTGAAGTGAGCAGTAGAAGACGTATCAAATATTTTTATTCGTTATGTGTTTATGAAACTAAGTATATTTTTATTATAGATAAAGTCCCACCACTATTGCGGGTTTATTGAACTATCAATTTTGCATAAACATCATATGAAAAATGTTATTTTTAACTATAATTAGATACATATCATTGTTATAGTAAAATAGAAATATGACTTTTGAAAGGGTGAAAAATCATAGTAAAAAAGAAGTTGAATGAAATGATGCTCGAGTCTTATAAAGATACCAGCAAATTATTAAGAAGTATATCAAGTAAAAGAATAAAGAATCATAGTTTAAATGAGCGAATCAGATTTAAGAATATGTTAAAAAACGAGTTTACACTGGATGAGTTAGATCTTTTATTAGTAGGAATTAAAGCGGAATTAGAGAGTAATAAGCATAAGTCTACAGGCTTGACGAATACTTTAGTAACTTTTATTGCATCAATAGTATCCTTTTTTGCAGCAATGATAATTACAACTATACAAGTACTTCCCAACATGATAAATGCTATGTTTAGCAATAATCTTAACATTCAGCTAAAGATTATTGATTATCAATATATTTTTGATGAAAAAAAAGGACATATGGTCATAGAATCTCTTGGGGAACTTCAAAACAAATTTAATAACACGCCTATTTGGAAGGCACTTGTTAAAGATTATGTAGCATCAAGTAACCTCTTTATAATAGCTGTTTTTGTTATTCTTCTATTAATATTTGCATATTATAATTATTCATCAGGAAAACTAAAAGATGATATCCTATATAAAGAGATTTTACAACAAGCTATAGGCGAAAAATCAAACCAAACATATTAAAAAATAGTCCACCAAGTAGTGGACTATTTTTTGTGCAAGTTGACAACTCATCCCTGCATATCCTCCAGTATGGAGGTGTGAGCACCATGCATGTCACAATTGTCTACGGAAAACTCCATGATGAGAAATTGGCTCTCTGCTATGCTTTTATTCATGATAAGTATAGAAGGGAGAGGGAGCATGTTGATCGGCATCTATGTACGTGTCTCAACAGAGGAACAGGCGAAGAAGGGTTACAGTCTAGACAGCCAATTACTAGAGTGCAAAAAGATTGCAGCAGCAAATAAAATCCTTGAATACATTGATGATGGATATAGTGGTGAGTTTCTAGAACGTCCAGCCTTAATGAAACTGCGTGAAGATGTACGAGATGGTCTGATTGCAAAAATCATCTGCTATGATCCAGACCGACTTTCTCGCAAGCTTATGAACCAGCTTATCATCGATGAAGAGTTTCGTAAGCATGGAGTAGATGTGGTCTATGTAAATGGGGATTTTGAGAATACGCCAGATGGTCGCATGTTTTATATGATGCGTGGAGCCATTGCAGAGTATGAGAAGGCAAAAATTAATGAACGTATGTCTCGTGGGCGTAAGCAAAAGGCCCGGGAAGGCAAAGTGGTCAAGAATTATCATATTTATGGCTATGACTATGATAAAGCATTAGGTCAGCTCATCATTCGTGAAGATGAAGCAAGGGTAGTACAGCTTATCTTTAATCTATTTACGAAGCCAAATACGGTGGTAAGGGGGATCAATGGAATTGCAAAATATTTGACAGAGCAAGGCATCCCTACAAAAAGAGGAGCAGTTGTCTGGCATCGCCAGGTTGTACGTCAGATCCTCTTCAACCCAGTCTATAAAGGGGAATTCATCCAGAATAAATGGAATACAGAAGGCATGCTTGTCAATAAGTACAAGATCAATGATGATGAGAGGATTCCAATGAAATTACGGCCAGAAGAAGAATGGATTGTCGTTGACTCTCCGGCTATTATCTCTGAAGAGCAGTTTGAACACGCACAACAGCTCTTAGCTGAATCCAGACGACGGTGGGCGAAGCAAGGGGTTCGAACCTACCTTTTAAGTGGCCTTGTGCGCTGCGGAACATGTCATAACACCATGACAGGTCGTCGATATAAAAATTGGGACACCCATGTACTGGAATATACAGACGTTAAGAATACAGCTGGAGCTAAGAACGTTGGCTGCGGGAATAGAATAAGAGTAGAAGAAATCGATGCTATTGTTTGGAATTATATTACAGACATTTTAAATAATCTAAATAATATCAGTGAATTTGAAAGTCAACATGAATCATCAACCTATGAAGAATTGGAATTAGAACGGATTACAACAGAGATAAAGAAAATCCAAAAGGGTAAAAAGAGATTACTATCATTATTCGCCATGGAAAAGATGGATGAGGAAGATATCCGCAAGTCTCTCCAGGAATTAAAAGAGCGTGAGGAGCAGTTGATTGCTCGATATCAAGTATTGAGAGAGAAGTTTGGAGAAGAAAAGGAAAGGGAAGTATCGAAGGCAACTTTGCAGCAGATTGTAGATTTTTACTTTCGTAAAGGTGAATTTACCGTGGAAGAGAAACAGGAGATGCTTCGAACCTTGGTCAAGGAGATCATTGTATACCAGGACCATTCAATTGAAATGCTTCTCTTTTAATGATAGCGCTCTAATGACAGTAGGAATGAGATCCTAATGCACCTCAGAACTTTGAAAAAGAGTAAAAAGGATGTCTCCCTTCACGACCCGATTGGTACTGATAAAGAGGGCAATGAAATTACCTTAATCGATGTCCTTGGCACTGATCCTGGAGAGGTGATTGATCAAGTACAACTGCAAATCCAGACGGGGAAAATCTATGAATACATTCATGTCTTGGATGAGCGGGAAAAAGAAGTGATTATTGGACGGTTTGGCTTGGGAGAGCATGAGGAGCGAACACAACGGGAGATTGCAAAGGATTTAGGAATTTCGCGCTCCTATGTTTCACGAATTGAGAAGCGAGCGCTTATGAAGCTGTTCCAAGCCTTCTATAAGCAGGAGCAGAAGGTGAATAATCTCTCTACTTATGATGGGAAAAGATGATAAGCAATTTTTGAAACTATGAAAGCAGGCCATTGGCCTGCTTTTTTTGGGGGATGATGATTTCCTGAAGGAATATTTGATGCTTTTATTGAAAGGAGTTTTACCAAAGAAATGGAATAATACATCAATATATTCTTAACACATAAACTTAATTAGGATCAGCTGCATGTGAACTCATTGAGACGAATATAGAGGGCAATGAAATAACCTTAATGGATGTCTTCAATAATACTCTATGCCTGCCCTATTCGAAAAGAATAGAATTCTGGAGGGGTGAGTAGCATCTTACCGAGAAAAATTATTTCAGCTTCCATTTCTAGTACTTTGCTTGCTGTGATCTTAGGCCTATTAACTGACCATCCTAGTTTTTTTGTTCAAAAGGAAGGACTCATTTCAGACAAAATCTTTTCGCTATTAATGGTGATCCCGATCTATTTGATGTTTAGCTTCCCTGTAATATTAGTTTATGGGGTATTAACCTCGATACTTAGTGATAAGATCGGAGAAAAAGTATCCATTAAATTTCGAAAAGCAAAAATAGAACCGATTGTTTCTGGTATACTTCATTTCATTTTCGGCATGATTTTGCTATATGTTAGTCTTATTGCATCCATGCTATTCTTTATTACCGATAGGATATTAAGAAGAGGTAACAGGCAATATGTGTGGAAACAAGCAGTTCAGAGTTTCATCCTTCCAGCTCTAACCTGGCTTATTTGCATGGGGATTGAATGGGGAAGAGATTTATTCTTCAATTAATTAGCAGGCTTATAGAAAAGAGATTCCATATGAAAAAAAGCTCCACCCAAGCGAATTTTCTCGCTAGGTGGGGCTTCAATCTTATGTCTTAAATGACATAAAAATAAACGCATAAGAAGTGAGATAGGCTACCTAGTAAGACAAAGATATGGAAGATCTCGTGGAAGCCCATATGCTTCATCTGTAGCCAACGGGGCTTTGTCGCATAAATGACTCCCCCAATGGTATAGAAAATCCCACCAAGTATTAAAAGAAATAACCCGTTTACACTCAGTTTATCGGCTAAAGGAGCTGCATAGAAGATAATCATCCAACCCATGGCAATATATATGGCAGTGGATAACCATCTTGGACTGTTGAACCATACCATCTTAAATAGGATTCCAAGTAACGCAGCAACATGGATCAAGATGAATAGGATTAAACCATGATCAGCCTGCAAGGTGATTAAACAGAAGGGTGCGTAGGATCCTGCAATTAATGCAAAAATCATGGAGTGGTCAAGCCTTCGAAAGAACTGGATAATACGTTCATCTGCAATAATCATGTGATACACCGTGGAAGCACCATAGAGAAAGAGCATGCCAAGGCCGAACAGAATGACTGAGATCAACATGGGGACGGATGGTGTGTTGATGGAGACTTTCACAACCATAGCAAGCAGGGCAATGAATGAAAAGATTGCACCCCCAAGATGAGTGTAGGCATTGATTGGTTCTCTTACATAAGCATTCATAATAACACCCCTTATATACCGATACATAGTTTTGGTAACTACATATAATTATAATCGTACCATATCATGGAGTCAATATTTACATTTCATATCCTTTATAATACCATATACTTAGTTATATTAAGGGATGGATGATGATTCCTAGAAAAGGTGAGGCGAAGATGGAGAATATTGCAGACTTAATTGACTCATTACATCTTGAAAGGGTGCTAACGCTTGAGGAGATTCCTAATGTAGATCTCTATGTAGATCAAGTGGTGCAGCTCTTTGAAAATAGCTACAGTATGACGACGAGAAACGAAGAGGAAAAAGTGCTGACCAAAACGATGATTAACAACTATGCCAAGGGAAAGCTCTTCGTACCCATCAAAAACAAAAAATACTCCAAGGCTCATATCATATTAATCAGCCTAATCTATCAATTAAAGGGTGGACTCTCCATCAATGATATTAAGAGCACTTTAGCAGGAGTAAACGAGAAGGTTGTAAGTGATAAAACATTTGACCTAGATGCCTTCTATGAAAGTGTGCTCCGCTTAATCGATGTAGATGTGGAGAAGGTGAAGGAGGATATTAAAAGCCGAGCCATCGAGGTGGAAGCTGAAGCCGAGCACTTAGCAGATCCAGAACTAGAAAAGGTGCTACTGCTTATTACATTAGTTACCATTAGCAACGCATATCGGCGGGTCGCTGAAAAAATCGTTGATGAGCTGAATCAAGCTGAATGACTTTTTCGTATTAAACGCTTTTTTGGCAGACGACGAATCAGTCGAATCGAGTTAAGTTTGAACCTCTCATGGCTAAAGCCACGAGTGTTCTTGGATATTCCATAAAAAGAGTGGAATCTTTGGAATATGCAAAGTACCGACAGTCAAAGATGTCGGTACTTTTGCTGTTGTGGACGATTCTTTTTTATAGAAGAATGTCAGAAAACCCTTTAGAAAATTCAGAGGTTTTTGACAAATTCCTGAAAACCTTTGATCAAAATATCCTCTCTTTATCGAAGCATGAAAGCTTGAAAGGAGAGGATGTCTCATCATTTTTATCTCAATCTTACTTAAGCAAAGCGGAAAATTAAGCGAGGTGCAAAAAACGTTCCTCGATCTTCCATGCAGGTACAGGAGGAGAGATAAGATATCCCTGGATTTGTTCACAGCCTTGCTTTAGAAGAAAATGGGCTTGATGCATGGTTTCCACACCTTCAGCGATAACCTCTAGGTTAAGGCTGTGCGCTAGATCAACGATGGTGCTCGTTATGGCTGCTTGTCGTTTATCTTGCTCAATATCCTTCATAAAAGAGCGATCAAGCTTCAGAATATCAATAGGGAGATCTCGTAATTGGCTGAGGGAAGAATAGCCTGTTCCAAAGTCATCCATGGAGATAGCGATCTTTAATTCGCGCAATTGATTGATGATTTGGATGGCTTTCTCCACATTTTCAATGGCCATACTTTCTGTAATCTCCAATTGAAGTAGATGGGGTGGGAGCTTGGTTTCCGCGAGTGTGTGCTGTACCATCTGCACGAACTGGGGCTGATAGAACTGAACAGTAGAGAGATTGACAGCGATAGGAATCGGTGTAGCATATTGCTTCATCCAGGATACAGCTTGCTGACAAGCTGTTTTTAACACCCATTCTCCCAGTGGGATAATCATTTGATTCTCTTCGCAGATGGGAATGAAACTGGCAGGAGGAATTAGCCCATGTGCTGGATGGTTCCAGCGTACTAGTGCCTCCAATCCTACCAATCTCTCTTCTTGGATCTGCCATTGTGGTTGATAATAGAGTTGGAATTCATTCCGCGCTAAAGCATGACGTAATCCGCTTTCGATCTGAAAACGACTCTTAGTAATTTGCTGTAATTGTGGATTATAGAAATGAAGGGCAGTTCCCTCTTGCTTTGCTGCGAACATTGCCTCCTTGGCATGCTGAATCAGGTGCTCTACCTGCTCGCCATCATCGGGATAGAGACTGATGCCCATATTTACATTTAGTGTCACTGTTTGCGCTGCATCGAGACTGATCTCTTCGAAGCAGCGCTGTAGTGAGAAGAGAAGAGGGTATAGTTCATTTAGGTTCTTGATTGGTGTGAAATATTGGAATTCACTACCTTCTCGACTGAGGACGGCGATCCCATGGGAGAGTCCTTGTAAGCGTTGACAGATTTCAGTTAGAATTTGGTCACCATGCTGATGACCCATTCTTTCATTGATAGTAGCAAAATGGCGTAAATCCATGGCGATAACAGCGAGATGTTGGGACTTGTGCTGTGCTGTAGTAATTGCTTGGCTAAGTAAATGATGAAAGGTCTGCCGATCAGGTAGATGAATCAAAGGATTATATGGAGATAAGGCATTCTTTTTTTCTGTATTCATTAGGGCTTCACAGAACATTCCCATAAAGTGTGTAATCTGTTGATCATCATTATAGATGGCATGGATCTCTAACCATTCACGATATAGCTCACCGTTTTTACGACGATTGAGGATTTCACCTTGCCATTCTCCCTTCGTTAGGAGTGCTTCCCAGAGCTCCTGATAAAAAATAGGAGGATGCTGGCCTGATTTTAATAACCTCGGATTCTTTCCGATTACTTCGATAGATGAATATCCAGTAATCTCTGTAAAACGAGGATTTACAGTGATGATCTTTCCTAACACATCTGTAATAATCATCGCTTGGCTCATCTGCATAAACATTGTGTTTACTAAAGGGATTCCCTGCAATGCTTCTACATTAATTTGATTGTTCATTCTCTCTCTACTCCCTATTTAAACTCAGAAAAAAACCCCTATCTCTGTTGTATCAAATTGTATAATGAAAATCAGTAATTAACTAGTAATTTTTTCAATTCAATGTGTGAAAATTCACGGAGAGCTCACATTTTTTTTGAAATTAATAAAATTGTACAAGGAAGATGTATGTGAGGAAGATTTTATGATATAGTAAACTGCGATACCGATCTGGATAGGATTAAGGTAGGTGAAAGTCATGCTAGAGCAATTTATGCCAAAGCAATTTATCATGTCTGTTTTTGAAATAGATCTGCAGCAGCTTCAGCAGCAGGGGATTAAGGCGATTATTACCGATCTGGATAACACTCTTGTGGAGTGGGATCGCCCTGAACCAACAGAGCGGATTCGTGAGTGGGTAAGCCAGGTCCATGACATCGGTATAGAGCTTCTGATTCTATCAAACAATGATGAGGAACGGGTAGCACGCTTTGCCAAACCTCTTCATGTGCCTTATATCTATGATGCAGGTAAGCCTGGGAGTAAAGCGTTTGCCAAAGCGCTTAAAGTCCTACAGTTACCTCGAGAAGCATGTGTGGTGGTGGGAGATCAGGTAATGACCGATGTATGGGGTGCCAATCGTTTTGGGCTTGAGGCTATCCTGGTGAAACCGGTTGCCAACAACGATGCTGTGAAGACGCGTTTTAATCGCCAAATTGAGCGATTGATTCTATATTTAGCTCGAAAGAGAGGATGGACCACATGGACGAATCAATAAATAAAAATCATCGTAGCTGTCCGGGATGTGGTGCGCAGCTACAATCCACAGATCCCTCCCTACCTGGCTATGTTCCTGCCAGTGCCATGGAGAATGAGAAGGTGATCTGCAAGCGATGCTTCCGTATTCTTCATTATAATGAAGTACAAGATGTCCTATTAGATGGTGAGGATTTTCGTACCATCCTTAATCATCTAGCTGATGAAAAGATCCTGATTGTATCTGTGGTAGATATCTTTGACCTCGAAGGAAGTTGGGTAAAGGGATTAGCCCGTCATGCCATGCATAATCCCATTCTCTTAGTCGCGAATAAGGTGGACCTATTACCCCGTTCCACCAATTATCAGAAGGTAAAGCGTTGGTTAGCACAGTCTGCTCGGGAGCTGGGCGTGCAACCAGTCGATGTGGTGCTTGTAAGTGCCGAGCGTAAGATTAATGTGGATCAATTATTGGAACGGATCGAGGAGCTTCGAGACGGTCGGGATGTTTATGTGGTAGGTACCACCAATGTTGGGAAGTCTACATTGATCAATCGCATCATTCAAAGCTATAATAAAGGTTTAGAAGGTAATACGATTACCACATCCTATTTTCCTGGGACAACCCTGGATCGCATCGCTATTCCCTTGCCCAATGGTGGGGTGATCTATGATACGCCTGGATTGATCAATCGTGAACAGATCGCCCATCTCATCGATGTTAGAGATTTGAGTAAACTGATTCCTCGTGGCGAGATCAAGCCTCGGGTCTTTCAATTACAGGCTAAGCAGACACTCTTTTTCGGTGGCTTAGCTCGGGTGGACTTCGTAGAAGGTGAGCGACAGTCGATGGTTTGTTACCTGAGCAATGACTTACAAATCCATCGTACGAAAATGGAGAATGCAGAAAATCTGTTAGCGAAGCACTGGGGCGAATTATTGTCACCACCACGTAAGGAACAGCTAGCGGAGATGCCTACATGGAAGCGTCACCGTTTTTCTATCGGAAAACAAGAGCTCCGTGACATTGTAATTCATGGCTTAGGCTGGGTTGCCATCAAAGGTACAGGTGCCATGGTGGATGTGTATGTACCTGAAGGTGTGGGTGTCTCTATTCGCCCATCCATCATATAATAGCTGAAACGAAGGTGAGGACAGATGATAACCATGCTTGGCGTGATTGGTCATCCCATCCAACATTCCTTATCCCCTCTTATGCATAATCGTGCTTTACAGGATCAAAACTTGCCCTATGGGTATGCTCCCTTCGATGTTGAACCTGCCTTACTCTCTGCTGCAATCCAAGGGATGAAGGCTCTTGGTTTCCGAGGTTGGAACATAACCATCCCTTATAAAGAGCAGGTGGTTCCGTGGTGCGATGAGCTAGACGAGGATGCAAGGATCATGGGAGCTGTGAATACAATCGTACATAAGAACGGGAAGCTGATAGGCTATAATACAGATGGTAGAGGCTATGTGAGATCCCTTCCATCTGCAGTCTACCAAGTCCTTGATCAGTTAGATGTGCTGATCATTGGCGCAGGCGGAGCAGCCAAAGCCATCGCAGTGGCTCTAGCTCGTCACAGTGTACATCAGCTCACCATCGCCAATCGAACCTTACAACGGGGAGAAGCACTAGCACAGCAGCTTGCACCATGGATTAATGCGATGAGTATTCCATTTCAACAGGTTGAAGTGGAGGCTGCACGCTATGATCTGATTATCCAGACCACTCCCTGTGGGCTCTACCCCCACGTGGATCAATTGCCCTTTCCCCCTACCCATCTTCACTCAGGTCAATGGGTGAGTGATATTGTCTACCGTCCGCTTAAAACAGCGTTCTTACAAGCAGCGGAGGAACGCGGATGTATGACCATTGATGGGGTAGGAATGCTAGTCCATCAAGCTGTCTTAGCGTATGAGCTGTGGACAGGAGTAAAGCCTCCCATCACTACGATGGAAGCAGTGGTTCGTCAGAGCTTACAAGATGAAATGAATCGTAATATGCGGGTAGAATAAAGATAGAGTCAATCAATTACTTCGGTGTCAAACCATTGGGAGGACAGCATATATGAGTTTAACAGGTAAACAAAAGCGCCATTTACGTTCACTAGCCCACCATCTTAATCCCATTTTTCAAGTTGGCAAGGGGGGCGTCAATCTCAATATGACCAATCAGATCGCTGATGCCTTAGAAGCACGAGAACTACTTAAGGTGCAGATTTTACAAAATGCCATGGAAGATAAAGAGGAAATTGCTCAGCAATTGGTGGAGGGAACCGGTGCAGAATTAGTTCAGATCATCGGGAATGTGATCGTCCTGTATAAAGAATCACGGGAGAATAAGGAGATTGAATTACCAAGGGGATAAAAAATGAAACGAATTGGAATTTTTGGCGGTACTTTTGATCCCATTCATCTCGGTCATCTCATCACAGCGGAGCAGGTATTAGAACAGATGAAACTGGATGAGATCTGGTTGTTACCCAATCAGATACCACCTCATAAGGATGGGGCTAGAGCATCGTCGCAACACCGCTTAGCCATGTTACAATTGGTCTGTGAGGATCATCCATCATTGCGGGTTGAATCGTATGAGATTGAACGGAGTGGACCTTCCTATACCATTCGCACCATGGAAGGATTACATGCATTATATCCTTCATACCAATTCTTCTTTATCATCGGTGGAGATATGGCTGAATACTTGCCACAGTGGAAGGAGATCGACCAGCTCCTGCAGCTGGTTCAGTTTATTGCTGTGGAGCGTCCAGGGTATGAAGTGAAGCGCTGTCCCTATCCCCTCCATGTGGTCTCGACCATTCCTATCGCATTGTCATCTTCAATGGTCCGTGAACGTTTAGGAACGGGGCGATCTGTACGCTATTTGCTACCTGCGAAGGTAGAAGCGTATATAAAGGAGCATCATCTCTATGGAAGATAATCAGCGACTTGAAGAGCTTTTATCAAAAACGCAAGCGCAAATGAATGAGCATCGCTTTCGTCATACACTGGGTGTTCGTGATACAGCCGTGCAATTGGCCCAACGCTTTAGAATTTCTTCGGGTCAAGCAGCTATTGCTGGGATACTTCATGATTATTGTAAGTATTGGTCACGGGAGCGAATGGAAGCAGTGATTCTTAGCTCTACCACGACACCACAGTCCATTCTCGATGAACCCTTAGCGCTTTGGCATTCTCATGTTGCTGCAGATATTTTACCGGAGGAATGTGGGATTGAGGATGAGGAGGTATTACAGGCGATCCGTTACCATACCACTGGTCATCCTGGCATGACACCCTTGGAGATGGTGATCTTCCTTGCTGATTATATTGAGCCTGGTCGGGATTTTGATGGGGTCGAAAAGATACGGCAGATTGCTGAAGTGAATCTAGAAAACGCTGTGCTCGCAGCCTTAAAAAATACATTACTTTATTTGTTAAAGAAGAACCAACAAATTCATCCTGAGACGTTGTTAGCGTATAATTATTATCTAAGAAAACAGATGAGCGAGGTGGAAGTATGACAGAGGTTGAAAAAATGCTGAAGGTGTTAGCCGACGCTGCTGATGATAAAAAGGCTGAAGATCTTGTGATCCTAAATTTGAAAGGGCTCTCCATTGTGGCGGACTATTTTATTATATGCCACGGAAATTCGGATACACAGGTACGTTCCATCGTAGATCACGTAAAGGAAGAAGCATCCAAGCATCAAATGAATTGGTCCCATGTGGAGGGGTATACTGAAGGACGTTGGTCTCTCATCGATTTTGGAGATATTATCGTCCATGTCTTCCACCGTGAGGAACGGGAGTTCTACAATTTAGAGCGAATCTGGGCAGATGCCCCACGAATTGAACTCTAAATAACGAAATAAATTGGAGAAAAAAACAGAGGGGGTATACCTCTGTTTTTTCAGTTCGAGACATGATGAGCACTTACCGATTCTGATTGTGATTATTTGGATTTAAAAGGTAAATGCTCTTTGTTGTGTGGCTGGTCCTGAGCGTTCATAATACTGTGCTGTAAGGGTAGACCTAGTTCTAGCATCCGTTCACTCGTCAATAGCTGAATGGAATCATCCTTGCTAGGGAGGGGGACAAATCCACCATTAGGTCCTTTGGTTAAACAATTATTTTTACATTTGATGACGAGAAAAAGCTGATGGAGTTCTAGTTGTTCTAACACCTGCTCCCACTGTGCTTCGGAGAATTGCGTAGCACGTTTGACTAGGAGACTACTCATTTCATGGCGGTTCATTGATTCACCTCGTATTGGACATGTTGAGCACAAATGATGTAGGAATGACACCAATATACAAGATGAGATGATGACTCGTCAATGAATTCTGTTATAATAAACCTTAAGGGGTATTACGAAAAATACTGGAGGGTCAAAAATGCAATATGATCGATCTGTCGTGAACCGTTTGAAACGAATTGAAGGACAAGCGCGTGGCGTAATTCGGATGATGGATGAAGAAAAAGGGTGCAAGGATGTAGTCACTCAGCTTTCGGCAATGCGAGCGGCTATTGACCGTGCCATTCTCTATGTGGTTGGAAACAATATGGAACACTGTATCCGAGAGAATATTGAAAGCGGAAATGATAATGACGAAGTGATTAAAGAAGCGATCAATCTTTTATTAAAAACCAGGTAGATCGTGCTCCTTGTATGAAAGAGAATACACCATCACGACGATGGTGTATTCTTATATCAGGAAGTATATTCATCGATATGTTAATGCTTGAATTGCTAGGAAAATGGTGTTATATGTAGTAAAGAATCGTAAATGAAAGAGGTGGCTGTGATGAAGCCTGTAAAAAAAAGATGGCTAACTTGGCTGGCCTTAGGGTTAGCAATGGTATTCGTAGTTAGTGGATGTCAAGGAAAGCCGCAACAACAGCCGCAAGGAGAAGGAAAAGGAAGTGGCGAAGTAGTTGAGGGAGGAGAGGTGGTTGTTGCAGTTCCCGTAGATCCTGACTATCTCGATCCCCATAAAGCAACAGCTGCTGCAACGCGGGAGATGATGTTTAATGTATTTGAGGGGTTGTATAAGCCTGCACCCAATGGTGATCTAGTACCTGCTATCGCTGATTCCTATGAGACTTCACAAGATGGTACAGTCTATACCTTTCACCTCCGTGCTGGTGTACAGTTCCATAATGGGAATCCCGTGACTGTAGAGGATGTGCTCTATTCCTTCCAGCGGATTCAAGATCCGGTCACCAATAATCCGAGTGGGAAGACGTTTGCCAATGTATTGGTAGAAAAGGTGGATGATCAACATGTTCGCTTTACCCTTCCTGCGGCAAATCCTGCTTTCTTAGCCAATCTTAGTAATATGAACGCTGCGATTATCCCTGCAGGAAGTGAAGATATTAATCAGAATCCCGTTGGTACCGGCCCATTTCAGTTTGTCGAGTATATTCCAGAACAGTACATTCAGCTGAAGAAGAATGAGCACTATTGGCAAGCTGGAATTCCCTATCTTGACCAAGTAGAGTTTCGCTTCCAACCGGATGTAGACGCTGCATTAATCGCTTTTCAAGCAGGTGAGTATCAGATTTATCCACGCGTCAATAATGACTCTGTAGATATGCTAAAGCAACAAGCTGCCTTTAAGGTGATTGCCGAACCACAACGTTTAGTTCAACTGCTTGCCCTCAATAATGAACGAACACCATTTCAAGATATCCGCGTACGTCAGGCACTCAACTATGCGGTGGATCGTGATGCATTAATTGAAGCCGTAGCGTATGGCTATGGTAGTAAGATTGCCTCTAGCATGAGTCCAGCCATGGAGAACTGGTATATTGATGCCAATGTTCTCTATCCTCATGATCTGGAAAAGGCTCGTCAGCTATTAGAGGAAGCAGGCTATGGCAATGGCTTTAGTGCAACTATTTCTGTTCCTTCTAACTATGATTTCCATGTAAAAACAGCAGAAGTGATTGCACAACAATTAAAGCCCCTTAAGATCAACCTAAAGATTGAGAAGGTAGAATGGGGCGTATGGCTCGATCGGATCTATACCAATCGTGATTATGAAATGACCATCATTGGCTTCGAGGGAAAATTGGATCCTTCCATGACCCTTGATCGTTATACATCAGATTATGCGCGAAACTTTATGAATTATAAGAGTGTGCGCTATGACGAAGCATTCCAGAAGGCAGCAAGCGCTCTAAACATGGAAGAACGCCATAAGCTGTATCAGGATGTGCAGATGATTTTAGCTGAGGATGCAGCCTCTGTCTTCTTGATGGATCCTGATTTTCTCGTAGCGATGACTGCAGATCTAGATGGTTTTCAGACATATACCACCTATGTATTAGATATGTCAACGGTACACTATATCAGGTAATGGGAGCGGGGGGAGGACCCTTGAAATTTTGGCTACGCCGTCTCTTCATGCTCGTGCTGACACTGTTCTTTGTAACTATCATCACATTTGTTGCTTTTCAGATTATTCCGGGGGATCCAGCGCAATTGATGCTCGGAACTGAAGCAGATCCACAGGCTGTAGAGACCTTACGCCATCAATTGGGGTATGATCAGCCTCTTCTACAACGTTATGGAAGCTGGATTTTTCAATTGTTGCAAGGTGACTTAGGCTCTTCAATTCGCTTCCAACAATCGGTTAGCAGTCTAATTTCCGCACGCTTTTCAGTGACTTTGACCATCGCCTTCATCGCCATGGTGGTTGCTCCTTTGGTGGCATTCCCCTTAGGTATGCTTGCAGCACGGTATTCTCGCCGCTGGCCAGATTATATTATATCCATGGTGAATCAGGTAGGAATGGCCATCCCTAGCTTTTGGCTAGGGATGGTGGTGATTCTACTATTTTCTGTTGTCTTCCAATGGTTCGTTCCATTACATTTTGTTCCGTGGTCTGAGGATCCTTGGCTGGCGATCCGCTCACTTATTCTCCCAGCCTTGATCGTGGCCATTCCACCTACTGCTGTCTTAACCAAAATGATCCGAGCAACGATGTTAGAGCAGCTTCGCTCAGATTATGTGGTAACCGGTCTGAGTAAAGGTCTCTCCCACTGGATGGTTATGGTAGCTCATGTTCTGCGCAATGCGATGCTACCTGTCATTACCGTCATGGGGATGAGTATGGCAGAACTCTTAGCTGGAAGTATTGTGGTAGAGCAAGTATTCGGTTTACCTGGAGTGGGACGTCTCTTACTCTCCTCCATTGGCTATCGTGATCTTCCTGTGGTTCAAGGAATGGTTGTCATCTTTACCACACTGGTCATTCTTGTCAATTTTATGGTTGATCTGCTGTATCACAGGCTGGATCCACGTGTTCACGTGGGTGAATAGGACGTGGTAGGATGAAACGTAGAGTAAATTGGAATCTCTTAATCGGTGGAGGAATCTTAATCTTAATTGTCTTGATGGCCATGATAAGCTTATTTTATACACCGTT
The DNA here is from genome assembly GCF_001049895.1 of Rubeoparvulum massiliense. Taxonomy (GTDB): domain Bacteria; phylum Bacillota; class Bacilli; order Rubeoparvulales; family Rubeoparvulaceae; genus Rubeoparvulum; species Rubeoparvulum massiliense. The sequence continues at coordinate 143,722 of NZ_CVPE01000003.1, read as the reverse complement.
TTTAGTGGACGAGATGCATGTGGAGGATCGTTTTCAATCCCCCAATACCACATATCTCCTCGGTACGGATCATTTTGGTAGAGATATTCTAAGTCGTACCATGGTAGGCGCCCAAACTGCACTCTATGTGGCATTATTCTCCGTAGTCATCGGTGGAGTATTGGGAACCTTCATCGGTGCTCTTGCAGGCTACCTTGGCAAGTGGTGGGATGAAATCTTGATGCGCTGGATGGATGCGGTTTTTGCATTTCCTGCCTTATTAATGGCCATCATGTTTGTGGCAGTATTGGGCGGTGGGATTACCACCACGATGTTAGCCATCGCGATCGTTAATATTCCTGTTTTTGCCCGAATTGCTCGAAGTGGTTTTCTCCAAGTTCGTCAGTACGATTTTGTTGCTGCTAGTAAAACCTTAGGTGCTAGCTCTGGACGCATCATGTTTCGTCACATTCTACCCAATGTACTCTCCCCTCTGTTGGTTCAAGCAGCGGTGAGCATGGGTGCTGCTGTGCTCGCAGAGGCTAGCTTAAGCTACTTAGGATTGGGTATTCAACCACCTGATCCGAGCTGGGGTATTATGCTAAAGGAGGCACAAAGTCATCTCCTCCGTGCCCCTTGGTTCTCCTTAGCACCAGGCACCATGATTCTTCTACTGGTTATCTCTTTGCATATGCTGGCAGATGGTCTTCGTGATCATTTTGATCCCCACCAGCGCTAGTTTACTTATCGTGCTCCATTAATTCAGCTTGATCCAATCGATGTTTACGGTGTGTGGTCTGAATCACATGGCGGAAGAGAGGGAGAAGGTGGGGGCGAAAGGCTTCAATGCCTTCACCTGTCACTCCTCCTGGTACACAGATTTTTTGTTGGAGTGTAGTTAGGGTGAATACCTCTTGTTCCAATAATTTTCCCATCCCAATGATAGATTGTGCCAAAAGGAATGTGGCAGCCTCCTTGCTAATTCCTGTTTCAAGATGGGCAGCCTCCGTCCATTGCTCCAAAATAAAACTAAGGAATGCAGGAGAACAACTACTCAAGTCAGAACAGATCCGAACAAAGGACTCTTCGATCTCTAATGGTGTACTAATTTTCTGGAATACTTCAAGTAGTATTTTACGATCATCTAATGTGCAGAGAGAATGAAATTGAATGAGACTGGTCCCCCGATGTACGAGATGATTAATGGTTGGAATCATTTTCACCAGCTTACATGGCACGCGATCCTCAAGCCATGATAAACTAATGGGACTCGTAATCACCACCATATATTGCTCTTCTCTACAGATGCCCTCGATCTCTTTTACCACATTTTCATACTCTTTCGGCTTGACGCAGAGAAAGAGAACATCTGCTTCAGCTGCGACCTCAACATTCCTCTTCTTACAGTGAATCCCCTCATATTGATTAGCCAATGCTTTGGCCTTCTCTAGATTGCGATTGGTGATCCAAACACGATTTGGATCTACTCCAGCAGCAAGAAATGCTTGGATTAGGATAGACCCCATATTGCCTGTTCCTATAAAACCCAGCTTCACCATAATCCCTCCTTCAGCTTTCCTTCTCTAACCCCTAAACAAAAAATTTCATTAATAAAGGATCCCATTCTATATGTATGAATGAGGAAGTGAATTATCATTGGTGATTACCATCAGCCTATGACATAATTGGATAAATTGTGAAGAAAGGAGTCTATGCCATGTGGGAAACATGGAGTTTACGCGAAAGAATCATCGCCATCATTACCTTCATACTGATGGTCAGCATGGGTGTGATCTTGGTGGCACAATATTCAAAGATTAATCATTTAGAGGAGGACTTATTTGTCCTGCAAAGCATGGAGCAAATTGCTGCCGAGAGATTCGTATCTGAGGAGGTAATAACCTCAGAAGAGGAGAAGCCTCCGGAGAGAGTGGCCCCCATTCTATATATCATTGATGTGAAAGGTGCGGTAAAACGCCCAGGGGTCTATACCGTTACACAGGATGGTAGAGTGATGGATGCTATTACTACAGCAGGTGGTCTATTGGATGAGGCTACAACTCGTCATGTTAATTTAGCAGCACCACTCCAAGATGGAATGGTGATCTATATTCCTTTTCATGGTGAGGAGGGTGTGGATTCCGTTCTCTTGTGGAATCAGGCGGGTCAATCTTCATTAACTGGCGAAAGCAAAGAGCTAATCAATATTAATACTGCGAGTAAAGAAGAGCTAATGCGTTTACCAGGTATTGGTGAGAGTAAGGCGCAGACCATTATTCAGTATCGTGAAGAGCATGGACGCTTTCAGAGTGTAGACGACTTACTACAGGTATCAGGGATTGGAGCCAAAACCTTAGCGAAGTTCCGCGATCAGATTACTGCACAATAAAGAAGAGGAGATGAGCATCGAAGATGAAATACTTGGGGGTGTATGGTAAAATAAGAAAAACCAGTTAGGAAGGATGGGGAATGATGGATGATCAGCAGATTCGTCAATGGTTACAGGGGGTAAAAAGAATAGCTGTGGTTGGTTTGTCAGACAAGCCTGATCGTGCCAGCTATCAAGTAGCACAGTATCTGTTGCAACAGGGGTACGAGATTATTCCTGTTCATCCACGGATTCAGTCTGTTTTTGGCATCCCCGCAGTCCGTTCATTAGGGGAGATTGAGGGCGAGATCGATTTGGTTGATATCTTCCGTAAAAGTGAAGATTTACCGGAAGTGGTGAAGGAGGCATTACAGGTCGGTGTGAAATCCATCTGGGTCCAATTAGGTTTGGAAAATGAAGCAGCCCACAAGCTAGCTGAAAAGGCGGAAATTCCATATATTGAGAATCGCTGTATTAAAATTGAGCATCAGCGTTTATTCAAATAATAAAGAAGACTTGGTTCAGAATATTTCTGGGAAAATAAGTCAGTCATCGTTGCTGACTTATTTTTTTTTGTAAAAAATAGATTTTTATAGGATGCAAAATGGTGAAATTGGCAGAAAAAATTCATAATTTTTTAGTTTGACGTAAAAAAATGTTTCAGGAGTCTTTAAAAATAATTAGGAAACAATTATATTAAGAGATGGTGACTTCAAATTGAGGCTGAAATTGTTGTTCATGGGGTGTAAGGAGGAAACATAGTGGAGTTGTCTACGCAGGCCATATTGTTTCAATTCTTAGGTGGGCTTGGAATTTTTCTTTTTGGTATCAAATTTATGGGAGATGGCCTACAGCAGGGAGCAGGAGATCGATTACGTACTGTTCTAGAGAAAATGACCTCCAATCCCATTCGTGGTGTATTAGCAGGGGTTATCGTTACGGGATTAATTCAATCTAGTTCTGCCACAACCGTCATGGCTGTAGGATTTGTGAATGCAGGTCTGATGACATTACGTCAGGCGATTGGTGTAATCATGGGGGCTAATATTGGTACGACGATGACGGCATTCATCATCGGGATCAAGCTCGAACGGTATTCCCTTCCAATCATCGCCTTAGGTGCGATTTTACTCTTCTTTTTTAAGAAACGTAAAATTCAAAACTTTGGACAGATCATCTTTGGTTTTGGGATGCTTTTCTTTGGACTTCAAACCATGGGAGAAGGTTTGAAACCATTAAAGGATCTTGCGTTCTTTCATGAGCTTATTGCCAACATAGGGGACAATCGTCTTTTTGGTGTTTTCGTTGGTACACTTTTCACTCTGGTGGTGCAGAGTAGTTCAGCAACCATTGGAATTTTGCAGCAATTAGCAGTGGATCCAGGGTTAGATCTAAATGTCACTCTCCCCGTTTTATTCGGGGATAATATTGGGACGACAATCACTGCAATTTTAGCAGCCATTGGTGCTAGTGTCGCAGCTAAAAGAGCAGCTTTATCCCACGTCGTCTTTAATATTGTTGGTACGGTCATCTTCTTAATTATCTTCCCATTTTACCGCGATGCTGTGGCGTGGTTAGGGGCGACCACAGGTGTGGACGCCCGAATGCAGATTGCTTATGCACATGGTCTCTTTAATATTTCGAATACGTTAATTCAGCTTCCATTTGTTAGTGTTCTTGCTTATATTGTGACGAAGGCCATTCCTCAGCGTGGGGAGGAGCTAGAATATACCGTGAAGTATATTGATAAGCGCTTCTTGTCTAATCCTGCTGTGGCCATTGGACAAGCTGAGAAGGAACTGCAACGGATGGCCAACTTTAGTCGGAAGATGTTAGATGAGTCTACCGAATATTTCATTACAGGGGATCAGAAACTGAGTGAGAAGGTACGTTCACGTGAAAACCTGGTGGACATGCTAGAGGAGAAAATTACCGATTATCTCGCGCTGGTAGGACAGCAATCACTGTCAACAGAGGCCTCAGAACGTTTAACCGCCTTGATGCATGCTATCAAGGATATTGAGCGGATGGGTGATCATGCCATGAATATTGTTGAGCTAGGTGAGTATCGATATAATCACCACCTTAAGCTCTCGGATCATGCCATCAATGAGCTAAACGAGATGATTACAGTTACTCGTGAGACTATCAATACAGCCATTGCTGCGCTAGAGAATGATGATAAAGCACTGGCCAAGCAAGCTGTTCAATTTGAGGACAAAGTGGATAAGATGGAGCGTCGCTTCCGAAAATCTCACCTTCACCGTGTGAATAGTGGTGACTGCACCGGTGCATCGGGGGTTGTTTTCCTCGATACCTTGAGCAATCTTGAACGTATCTCTGATCATGCGACCAATATTGCTGAATATGTCTTAGGCGATCTATAATGGGTTCACTACAAGGCTCCATCATCAGATGGTGCCTTGTCATGTATAATGGAGTAGAGTAGTGGTTGTTAAAAAGGAGGAGCGCAATGGATGTCATTAAAATAACTCCCCGTGGTTACTGCTATGGGGTGATTGATGCGATGATGCTCGCACAACAGACGGCCAATAATCCCATATACCCTCGTCCCATCTATATTATTGGCATGTTGGTTCATAATGAGCACGTCACTGAGGCCTTAGCAGATGCTGGTGTGATCACCTTAGATGGCCCAGATCGGATGGAGATTCTAGAGCAAGTAGAGGAGGGGACAGTAATTTTTACTGCCCATGGAATCTCCCCTGCTGTCAAAGAACGGGCACGGGCTAAAGGGCTAACGGTGGTGGATGCCACATGCCCTGATGTGCAACGAACCCATGATCTAATCAAGGAGAAGGTAGCACAAGGCTATAAGGTGATCTATATCGGGAAGAAAGGGCATCCTGAACCGGAAGGAGCCATTGGTGTAGCACCAGAGCATGTTCATCTCGTAGAAGGCATCAATGATGTAGAAGCCCTTGCTTTTGCAGAGGGTCAGCGGATTTTGGTGACCAATCAGACCACCATGAGTCAGTGGGATACTCAAGAGCTAATGGAACGAATTCGTACACTTTACCCTGAGGCTGAGATTTATAATGAGATCTGTTTAGCGACGCAACAGCGGCAGGAAGCGGTGGCAGGGCAGGCGAAGGATGCTGATATTACCATTGTTGTGGGCGATCCAAGAAGTAATAATTCCAACCGCCTCGCTCAGGTCTCTGAAGAGATTGCCGGAGTTCCCGCCCATCGTGTGGCCAATGTCACAGAGATCGATACAGCATGGTTTCAAGGAAAGAAAAGGGTAGCAGTCACCGCAGGTGCTTCAACGCCTACACCCATCACCAAAGAGGTGATCAATTACCTCGAACAGCTAGATCCAGAGAATCCTACAACGTGGCCCATTCACCGAACCATCGATCCGAAGAAGATTCTTCCAGTGTATCGTGAGAAGAGCCGATAGAGTAGAGTATTCATAAGAAAAACGTCCTCCTTCACGACGAAAGGTGGACGTTTTTGATCTCAGAGATGTTATCCGAATGTTCTCTTCTTTATAAGTTATAGAGCTTGTGCCGTTTTGCAACATGAGGACTTACATAAGGTCCGAAGGAGTATTTTTTCTCGATGTAGATCTGATGCCAGAGCATGAAGACTAAAGCGGTCCAGATAGGACGACTATAATCATGCTTTTCATCTTTATGTTGTTCAAGCATCTGTAGTAGATACTGTTTATTAAAATACTGCTGCGTAGGAGATTGCTGAATCAAATCCTTCGCCCATTTGTAGAAATCATGACGTAACCAGTATCTTGTGGGAACAGGGAAGCCAAGCTTTTTCTTCGTTTTAATTTCTGGTGGGAGCAGGTCTTTCATCGCTTCGCGCAGAACATGTTTTGTAGTGCCATCGGCAATTTTGTATTTCGTTGGAATCTTCATGGCTACTTTAAATACTTCCGTGTCAATAAAGGGAACTCGTAATTCTAAGGAATTGGCCATGGTCATTTTGTCAGCTTTCATCAAAATATTACCACGCAGCCAAGTATGGATATCTAAGTACTGCATCTTCGTTACATCATCATAATGTTGAACCTGTTCGTAGATCGGAGCGGTCACCTGCCAAGGATCCACATAGGGAACCTTGGCTTTGAGTGATGCTGCAATGACTTGCTCCTTCATCTCTTCACTATAAATGTGAGCATTTCCGAAGAAACGCTCTTCTAGCTGTTGCGAGCCACGGATGAGGAAGCTTCTTCCCTTCGTTCCTTCTGGTAAATTGGAAGCCATATTAGCGAAGAGTGTACGCATTCCTTGGGGAAGTCTTTGGTACCCAGCGAGGGCGAATGGCTCACGGTAAATGTTATAGCCCCCAAAGAATTCATCAGCGCCTTCCCCTGAGAGTACTACTGTCACATATTGACTGGCTAGCTCAGCAACGAAGTAAAGGGCGATGGCGGAAGGATCTGCTACAGGCTCGTCCTGATGCCAGATTAAGCGGGGCAGAACATCGAGATATCGTTCTCCATCTACCTCCACCTCATGATGGTCTGTACCGATATGAGCAGCGGTTCTACGGGCATAATCCAATTCGCTATAGCCAGGGATATCGAAACCGATGGTAAAGGTTTTTAGCTTTTCTTGTTTACGCAGGAGAGCAGCAATGCTTGATGAATCTACACCACTGGAGAGAAACGCACCGCGTGGAACATCGCTCATCATATGGCGTTCTACCGATTCTTTAAGAGCAGCACGTGTCTCTTCTACATACTCCTCAAAGGGGCGTTCCTCAGGAGTAAATTCAACTTGAAAATAAGATTCAATATTCATGGTACCATTCTTGATCGTAAAGGAATGGCCTGGTAGAAGTTTATGGATGCCTGCAAACATGGTGGCAGGATCAGGTACATACTGGAAAGTGAGGTAATGATAGAAGGAGACTGGGTCAACAGCAGCTTTTACTCCTTCCATCTCTAGGAGACTTTTGATTTCTGAGCCGAAGCCGAAGGCATGTGGTGTCTCAACCCAATAAAGAGGCTTGATCCCGAAATGATCACGAGCACCAAAAAAGCGTTGTTCCTTGCCATCCCAGATAATAAAGGAGAACATACCACGGAGATACTTCGGTGTCTCTGTGCCATACTCCTCATAAAGATGGAGTATGGTCTCACTATCTGTATCGGTACGGAATTGATGTCCCCGCTCTTTTAGCCATGTTTGAAGCTCTCGATAATTATAGATCTCACCATTGAAAATTAACCAGATGGATTCATCCTCATTGGTGAGGGGCTGATGGCCATGTTGTAAATCGATGATGCTAAGGCGACGGAAGCCAAGGCCAATTGGACCCTTACGAACATAACCTTCATCATCTGGACCGCGATGAGTGATCATCCGATTCATTTTTTGGAGTTGTTCGAGGGAAACAGGTTGATTATCTTTACTGTACATTGCTACAAAGCCACACATGTGAGTCACCATCCCATTGTATATAGATATAGCCAGAGGTGGCTAGATACGTTACAATTAATACGATTCATCTACATATCATACCAATCATTGAAGGGAATGGACAAGTTTTTTTCGTTACGATTCCTTGTTATTTCTCTTTTTACCTTAAAAGGAGTGAAGAAGATGCGAATTACCTGGGATGAATATTTTATGGCACAGAGTAGAATTATCGCCCTACGCAGTACCTGTACACGCTTAAGCGTAGGAGCTACCATTGTACGAGATAAACGAGTCATTGCAGGTGGCTATAATGGCTCAATATCTGGAGATGCTCACTGTTTGGATGTAGGCTGTAAGGTGGTAGATGGCCATTGTGTACGAACCATTCATGCAGAGGTAAATGCCATTTTACAATGTTCTAAATTTGGTGTACCCACTGAAGGAGCAGAGATTTATGTCACGCATTTTCCATGTCTCAACTGTACAAAGACTATAATCCAAGCAGGGATAAAACGACTTTGCTATGAGACGAAGTATCGGGTAGACCCTTATGCAGAGGAACTATTACGTAATGCCAATGTGGAGGTTGTTCAGGTTTCTGCTAATCTGGACAAGTATCTTCCACAATTATTGCAGCCATAATGAGGCAGGCGAGCTGGTTATTCGGTGCCATCAGCTTTGGTAGCGGACTGATCCTAGCTCATCATGGGAGTACTTTTTTTCTACTCATAGGAGGGTCGCTCCTTACCATTGCTTTACTTTGGTTAATATGGCAGGGATGGAAAGGAAAAAGTAGGTCAGCGCTTTTCATCCCTGTGGTATTCTCTGCTTTAGCAGGTCTTAGCTATGGCCATTATGTAGAGCAAGGGTACCACTCATTTATTCAGCTTGATCGTCAAGGCATTTTACAACAATCTCAAGAACAGCTTGGTCAACGGTATGGACCCTATCGTTTTTATGGAAAATTACAAGAGCCCTTCCGCTGGCAAGGTCATCGCCTAGAAGGGCGCGTTCTTATTACCCATCAGCAGGTGGGAACGAAGTGGAATCGTCTGCAAGAAGAGATTCTGCTACGTATCTCAGGAGCTGAGTCCTCATTAGTACTGAACATTGCATCATGGTCAGCCGGAAGCCATTTCATCTTTGAAGCCTCGCTAGAAACGCCACCGGGACCTCTTTACCCCCATGCCTTCGATTATCAGCAATATCTCCAGAACCAGAGCATCTTTTGGATTGGATTTGCCAATGCCTCATCGCTACAATTCCTCGAAAGTGCAGCTTCATGGACACAACTTCCCGCACAGCTTCGCACTGATTTGATCCAACAATTACGTCAGATCTACCCATCCTCCATCGCTGCGATTTTACAAGGAGTTCTGCTGGGTGATCGCTCTCAGTTGACAGCCGAATGGAAGGAAGCTTATGAGGTGTTAGGCATCGCTCATCTCCTAGCCATTTCAGGCTTACATGTAGGAACACTCAGCTTCGGGTTCCTCACTGTTCTTCGTTGGCTTGGCGTCACCCGTGAACGAGGGATTCTACTTGTAATGCTATTCCTACCATTTTATGCAGTTGTTACTGGCTTGGGACCATCGGTTGTTCGGGCTACAGTAATGGCAGAGCTAATGTGGTTAGCGCTTCTGCTACGCCGCTGGTATGATGCCTACAATGGCTTAGGTATTGCCATGCTCCTCCTGCTTATTTGGGACCCCTACCTTTTATACCATCCAGGCTTTCAGTTTTCCTTTTTAATTACAGGAGGACTTCTGTTCTTCTTCGCTCAGACAGGTGGTGAACGGAAAAAGACAAATCAGCTTATACAACTCATGCTGATTACGTTCGTTGCCCAACTCTTTGCCTTTCCCCTACAGATCTATTATTTCCATCAGTTTTCATGGCTATCAGGACTGGCCAATCTTCTGGCGGTACCTGCCTACACATTGATTGTAATCCCCTTAGGCTTTCTTACCTTGCTACTCTCCTTCCTCTCGCTGCCATTGGCGATGTGGCTATCCCATCTCGTCACCATTCCCTTACAGCTTCTCGATGAACAGATCCATGTCTTAGCCCAATTTCATCAATGGCATCCCTTCTGGTCGCCACCTTCCATCCCTTGGATACTTCTCTACTACTTGGGGCTAATTCTTCTAGGTTTGATGTGGCATTACCGAGTGGTATTAATGAAACAGGCTCTGTTCGTAACGATCTGGTGTATGCTATTGGTTCTTCTGTTTCCTAATCCATTGAGACCTCATGAGATCCGAGTTACCTTCCTCAATGTAGGTCAAGGTGATGCCACGATCATTGAAAGCAGGGAGTGGACCATACTCATCGATGCAGGTGGTCGAGGCGTACAACGAGGGGATCAAGCTGAAGAAACTAGTAGCTTTGATGCAGGCCGTCAGCGCATCCTTCCTTACTTACGAAGCAGGGGCATCCAGCATCTTGATTATGTGATTCTTACCCATCAGGATACGGATCATATCGGTGGTTTTCCAAGTATTGCAGAGCAGGTTACCATCGGTCATCTTTTTTGGAATGGAATGATTGGGAGAGAAGGGGAACGTAGTAGTGGTGAACAGTATCTCCATGAATGGTTTGTTCAACATCCTCAGCATCGTCATCATATTGTTCAGAAAGTACAACGTTGGCAATTACAGGAAAGGATGATTCTTACGATTTTTCCTCCTTACCCATATGCAGAGAATGATAATGACGGATCACTGGCAATTTTGCTTTCCGTTGATGATCTCCATTATTTGTTCACAGGAGATATGGGGATTGCGGCAGAAAGCTGGTTGATTAAACAGGCGCTTCCTGCTAATGTAAATATGTTACATGTGGGGCATCATGGGAGTAAGACATCTACCTCGAAGGAGTTTATCGAACGACTCATGCCAGACTGGGCGATTATCTCAGCGAGCAAGGGGAATCCCTTTGGTCATCCACACTCTGAGGTTCTCGAGAAGCTACAGCAGGTTGAGGCACAGATCCTACGAACTGATCAAAACGGAACGATTATCTTTCAACACTTTGAAAATGGTAGAGTAAGAATCAATGCCATGACTCTTTTTGAAACAAGTCTCCTTGATCAAAAAATAAGAAGGTGATCGTTAAAGCTGCAACAATTTTTATTTAATTTGCGTCAATGAATATAAGTAAGGGGGAACAATGTGTGCCTGACTTAGAACTCATTGAGGCTGCAAAACGAGGCGATCAGGCCGCAATGGTTCAGATACTACAACACTTAGAACTTCCTCTTTACCGTACGGCCTATTATCTACTAGGCAATGAAGATGATGCCTCTGATGCAACTCAAGAAGCATTGATCAAAATCTATAAGAAGTTACATACTTACCAAGAGAAAGCGAGTCTGGAAACATGGGCACAACGGATAGTCCGAAATGTCTGTATGGATTTCTTCCGCAAGAAGAAGGATGAAATCTCTCTCGATATGGATGTTCCCGATAACCATAAAGGCCTACAGATTGAGGGGCAGATCGAGAACCGTCTCGTCTATCAAGATTTACAAGAAGCGGTGATGCAATTACGTCCTGCTTATCGGGAAGTGATTGTCCTAAGATATATTCAGGACTACTCCTATCAAGAGATTGCTGACACATTATGCCTACCGATGAACACAGTGAAGTCCTATCTTTTTCGAGCACGTCAAGAACTACATCTATGGTTGAAAGAGTATGATCAAGGTGGTGGCAAACGGTGAACTGTAAACAAGTCAAAATAATAATACAACAGAGTCTTGATGGTTCAATCACAGAGCTTCAAAAACGTCAAGTCGAAGAACATTGCCAACAGTGCGCCCATTGTCAAGAATATTACGTTAGTCTCCACCGTCTTGATCAGTTATTAGAGCAGCTGCCCCCTGTAAAGCCATCCTATTCCCTTGTGGATCGAGTGATGGAACGCATCGAAGGTGAGGAATTGGGGGCTACTCTTGAATGGGGAGAGCATATCTCACAAGTGAAGAGTAACAGAACAAGTTGGAAGAACATGTTCTACTATCACCGAAGTAAGGTACTAGCCTTCGGCGTTAGTGCAGCTTTACTCTTCCTCTTTCTTGCAAATCCACTATTCCATGGGGTAGTGGAGGAAAAATCCGTAGCAGATCAACGAAATGCTCCATCGGTTGCCCAATGGATTGCAACAAGTGACTGGAAGAGCCTACTTCGTCATTCAGAGAAGTCTGAATATAACCCGAATTTACTGCAATACCATGTTGAGTATGAACAACGTCCTGAATTTAATGCTGATGAGATGAAAATGCTTAATGATGAACCCATTATTCTTTGGTCGCGGATGTCTGAAAATGAAACCTATGAGATGCAGCTTATTCTCGACGGGGACTTCCAGTATGTTCAGCTTGTTCGGAATGATAATATATTTTTTTACTCTCATCCTCTTCCTAAAGAGGCCTGTGTAATTATTGCAGAAACCTCTAAACGAACACTTCGTTATGAAGTGAGTCAAATGGATCCAATCACCAACCATCAAATGAGCGAGGATTGGAAGATTGATGTGGTTACGCTAGAAGAGGTTCGTATTCATTAAGGAACAGGCTGATGCAGAAATAGGAGGGAGTTAATCATTGCATTACTTTCAGCTACAACAAGAGCTTAAACAGGGTGGATGTCAGCCCTTATACCTCTTATATGGCACAGAAACCTTATTGATGAATCGAATGGTTCGAGAGATGGAACAGCAGATCATACCTGGTGAGGAAAGGGATTTTAATATTCAGCGCTACGATTGTATGCAGGATTCTATTCAATCCATTCTTGAGGATGCTGATACCTTTCCCATGTTAGGAGAACGTCGCTTTCTTCATGTTTCTAATGCTTTATTTTTTACTGCACAGCATGTCACATATAAGGTGGAGCATAATCTTGAGCAATTACTCCAATATCTCAGTCAGCCTGCTCCTTTTTCCATCATTGTTTTTACACTACCCCAAGTAGAAAAGCTGGATGAACGGAAGAAGATCGTCAAGATGTTTCGAGAAAAGGGAAGCATCGTCCAATTTCAACCCTTAAAAGAAGCGGAGATCAGCCAATGGCTGAAAAGTGAAGCAGAACATTATGGTAAAGAGCTACGCGGAGATGCTACTGAGGCCTTGATGATTGCATGTAAGAATTCCTTAGCTCAGATGGAGATGGAAATGGAAAAGCTCACCCTCTATACAGGTGAGCGTTCCTACATTACAGGTGAAGATGTACGTACCTTAGTTCCACGCAGCTTAGAATCAGATGTCTTTGCCCTTGCCAATCATCTGTTTAAGCGGGAATGGGAGGCAGTCTTTCGGACTTACTATGATCTTCTGCAATTTCAAGAGAGTCCATTGAAACTGTTCGCCCTGTTAGCAAGGCAGGTTCGACTTGTCCTCTATGCACAGGGGTTCATGCAGCAGGGCTATGGGGAACGGCAAATCGCTCAACGCCTAAAATTGCCGACATTTGTGATTCGTTCATTGATGCAATATGCCCGTCAATATAAAGAGGTAGAGCTTCGTCAGGCATTAATCATGATCGCTCAGCTAGATTATGAAATAAAAACAGGTCAGACCGATGAGAAGCTAGCTATAGAGCGCTTTATCTTTCACTTCCAAGAGGTAAGCTAATAAAAAAACGACCAGAGATGGTCGCTTTTTTTATGTTTATACGTTTATATTAGGCAGTAAAGGTATTTAAACGTTTTGCCATCGTGGACTTATGCCGTGCGGCAGCATTCTTATGAATTAAGCCTTTGCTAGCAGCTTTGTCCAATTTTTTCGTAGCATAACGAAATGCAGCAAGTGCATCTGCTTGGTTGTCACCTTCTACAGCTTTATCAAATGCTTTGAGAGCTGTACGAAGAGCGGATTTTTGTGCCATGTTTTGTTGGCGTAGTTTTTCATTAATACTGGTTCGTTTAATAGCAGATTTAATGTTTGCCATCTGCTTCACCTCCTTGCCGACTCTGCACATACATCATAGAGAACAAATAACAGTTTATCATGTGGTTCTTTAAATTGCAATAATACCCATAGAGAATTTTCTTTTTGTCCAAGGGTAGGCTAAAAAGCATAAAAGAATGAGAATGCGGAGAAAGTGAGGCTGATTGAATTGAAGCGCCATCAACGTCACGATTGGAAAATCAAGGAGCTTCATCGGCAGGTGGAGCATAATCAGGGGGATGAGATCCCGCGAGTGGTCCGCACAGACCTAGCCATTGATGCACAGCAGGCGGTACAACTAGCCCGTCAGGCTGATGAAATTCCTGGTGTGCGTTCTACCATTAAACAAAAGGAAGGTGTACGAGTCTCTACATTAAAGGTTGATCAACAGGGAGCAGATGAAGTAGGTAAACTACCAGGAACCTATATCACCTTTGAAGCACCAGGCTTAAGAAAGAAGGATAGTGGCTTACAGGATCAAATGATTAAGGAGTTTGCTAATACATTTGAGAATTTTTTAGACCAAGAAGGGGTTCGTGAAGACCAGCGTATTCTCGTGGTGGGTCTAGGTAATTGGAATGTAACGCCTGACGCAGTAGGGCCTATGGTTGTGAAGAATCTTCTCATTACCAATCATCTATTTGAATTGATGCCAGATCTTGTTCAGAGTGGTTATCGACCTGTAAGTGCGATCACACCTGGAGTAATGGGAGTAACGGGTCTTGAGACTAGCGCAATTGTCTACGGGATTATTCAGCAAACGAAACCAGATGTAGTGATTGCCATTGATGCACTAGCGACACGTTCGTTGGAGCGAGTCAATACCACAATTCAAGTAACAGATACAGGCATTCAACCAGGTTCAGGGGTAGGCAATAAACGGAAGCCCCTAACGAAAGATGCATTGGGCATCCCGGTCTTTGCCATTGGAGTTCCCACCGTCGTTGATGCCACTACCATCGCCTATGACACTTTGGAATTATTGGCACGTCACATTCAGAAGGAAATGAAACGTGTGGAAGATCAGCAGTTCCATGAACAATTATTTGGATTGCTCGGTCGTTTATCCAATGAAGAGAAGCGTCAACTCATCCAAGAGGTACTAGCTCCCCTCGGTCATGATTTGATCGTTACACCGAAGGAAGTAGACGATTATGTAGAGGACATTGCCAATATTATTGCCAATGGTCTCAATATTGCTTTACATGAAATCATCGCCTTCGATGATCTGCCTTCCATCACCCATTAAGTATCCACAAAAGTATGAGATAGAAATATCCTCATAGGATCTCTGCATATTTTGTCATGTGACCTCATAGGTTGATAGAAAGATGAGGACAAGCTATGAGGAGTGCATTGTGATGAATGATGGTGAAGGTGTTGTGTTACGCCCGCTGCGGAGACAAGGGGAAGTGGAGATGGAGGGAAGGGGAGCTCTTCTCCTCTTTCTTCTGCTACAGGTCATCGGTTTTTTTGTGTTATTCCAACTTATCTTCACATCTACAGCATCTATATCTACGGAGAAAAAGGAGAGGCTTACGTATCTCCTCTGGCAGCAGGAGTTACCAGGCATAACCCCTTGGCTCATTCAGACTGAGAAGATGATCTATTTCGGTGATGAGTTAGCATTGATGTTCTCCCTTCAAGAGAAGAGGGGGAACTGGTTACTGAGTAATTTGCCAGGATTTCCACTCATGGAGGCTGGTTGGATGGAAGAGCAGGAAGAGGGGGAATATCATCATCATGATGAAACGCCTACTTTACAAGAGATACTAGAGGAGAGGACGGCAATCCCCCTTGATAAACTAAAGATTATTGTAGGAGAAAAGAACCTGAATGTGGAGTGGGAACGGGATAAGAACTTTCTTAGTAAAAAAGCACCCGTTTTTATCTACCATACACATAATCGGGAGTCATGGTTTCCCTATCTTCCAGAGACCACCAAGGTGAATCAAGCCTTTCATCCTGAGATCAATGTCACCCTTCTGGGGAACTATCTGCAACGAGCCTTGGCGGAGCATGGGATCGCTAGCCTCCTCTCAGACATCGATTACATTCCTCGCTTAGATTCATATAAAAATTCCTATGCAGCATCTCGGGAGACTGTGGAGGCTACCCTCGCAACGAATCAAGAGATACTATATCTCTTCGACCTTCATCGTGATGCTCTCCCCCGTGATAAATCCACGATTACCATCAACGGGAAGGACTATGCAAAGGTGATGTTTGTAATTGGTGCTAAGAATCCCCAATGGGAGCAGAACAAAGCCTTTGCTCAGGCATTACACGATGCATTGGAACGCTCCTATCCTGGATTATCTCGTGGCATTATGGTAAAGCAACCCCATGAAGGAAATGCAGAATATAATCAGTCTCTTCACCCGCAGTTAGTACTCATGGAGATCGGTGGGGTAGAAAATACATTAGAAGAGAGCTACCGAACCTTGGATGCGTTGGCTGCTGTGGTAGCGGAACTTTATTGGGAAGCAGTGCCAGTGAATAAAAACGGCGGAAGCGCGCAATAAATGAAAATGGAATGCAATGATCAAGGGGAAGGGTGGCGCTATGCAAGCTTTATTCCGTCTCATCTTAATGTTTTGTTGTATCTGTGTCGGTGCCATATGGGGAATGCAGGTTCAGAATACGGAGCGAGGAAATGATCAACAGGAGACGACTTCTGATCAGCCACTCCATGTACAAATTGAAGCGATTCATCCTGATGGATTAGAAATTTCGGTGCTGGGTTCACGATACTATCTGCCTATCTCGCAGAATCAATCAACCCACCTAGGAACATTCAAAGAAGTTCTTAGTGATACTAAAATCAGCAATCTTAATATTCTAGACACCTTAGGCGATGCCAGTCTGACCAAGGAAAATTCGGAGGTGGAATACCTTGCTACAGCGAACATTGCACAGCATCCAATTAGCCGTACAGGCAATGGCATCGGTCAACTTTTGCACCAATCATCGAAGCAAGGTCTTGAGTGGTTCGCCTCATTCTTCTCTGTTTCAAAAAAAAATGATTGATTTTTGCTCAAAAAGCAAGTAAGATTTCATCATTATATTGACCTAGAGAAGGATGGATGAGCATTGCCGATTCGACAACTGGCTGATCGTTTCTTATTAATTGTATGGGAACCAATATTGTTATCTCTAGCACGGAAAACTCGTCAATGGCAGTGGCAAATGAATCATTCTCCACTGGCGCGCTGGAGCTCATTAATTCTTGCCAGCTGTTTCTTGCTTGGATTGACAGTCATCGTACCACTACTACTTATACCACCCCTCTATCGTGGCACTGTTGCAATCATTTCTCAGGCACCAATCATCTCCCAAGCTCTACCATTTATTGGAGTGATGCTATTTTTGCTTGTCATGAGTGGTTACGTAGCCCTTTCACTCATTGCAGGCAATCTTCTCTTCTATATCCTACGGATTAGCAACGGTGTGATCCTTCATCCTTATTACTCCGTTAGCATCGATCAAGAGAATCGGACGATTGAACGTCATAATATTCCTGGCTACTACGGAGAAAAACGTCGCCTTTTTGCCTGTGAGAGTTATGTGGCATGGCTGGAGCTGATCCACCTGTTGGAGCTTGAACCCAAACTACAGGAGTATCAGATTGTGGCCCATAGCATTTTTTATCGTTATTCCCGTGATTTTTCACAGGTTATGAAAAAGGAAGTGGGTTGGACGCGGATCTTTACGGTAATGCACCTACTTCGTAATTGGCAATGGAAGCGGGCAGCCCAATTACTGGTACAGAAAAACGTGGTAGAAGAAAAATTGGTGACCAGCTATGGGGAATTAAAACAGTTGGAGTCCATCTTTCGGATGAAAGCTGGATACCATTTGGAGCCTGCGACACCTGGAGAAGCAGTAGAGTTGATCTTCGAACCATTCATCGAACATGGTTGTGCAAAGGAAGCACCTTTGACCACCATTGTGGATGGAGAAGGAGGAATTGGATGAAACGGAATCGTTGGTTTACCTTTGCCTTCATCGGATCTACCTTGGTGACCTGGCTCTACCTTTTTGCTCAATTATTGCTCTCCTAACTGTGAACTGCTATAATTATTCTTACTGTCTTATGCTGTGATGTGCTAGGGCTTAATGTAGGAGGAGTTTTAGATGGAGAGACTGGAACGGCAAAAACGGATCCGTAATTTTTCGATTATTGCCCATATTGACCATGGGAAATCCACGTTAGCAGATCGTATCCTTGAATATACAGGAGCGTTGTCTGATCGTGAGCGGGAAGATCAATTCCTTGATCAGATGGATCTGGAACGGGAACGTGGAATCACCATCAAATTAAATTCAGTACGCTTACAATATCAAGCAAAAGATGGAAGTGAATATATCCTTCATTTGATTGACACCCCAGGACACGTAGACTTCACCTATGAAGTCTCCCGCAGTCTTGCAGCATGTGAGGGAGCCATCTTAGTTGTTGATGCTTCTCAGGGGATTGAAGCCCAGACCCTGGCCAATGTCTATCTTGCCTTGGATAATGATTTGGAGATCATCCCCGTGATCAATAAGATTGACCTTCCTAGCGCAGAGCCGGAGCGAGTTAAGCAGGAGATTGAAGATGTGATCGGCTTAGATGCCAGCGATGCCGTGTTAGCTTCTGCTAAGGCAGGGATTGGGATCCAAGATATCTTAGAGCAGATCGTAGAGAAGGTGCCTGCGCCCACGGGTGACCCTAATGCTCCTTTGAAGGCATTGATCTTCGACTCTCTGTATGATTCCTATCGCGGTGTGATCACCTATATTCGTGTGATGGATGGTGTAGTTCGTCGTGGCATGAAGATTAAAATGATGGCCACTGGTAAAACCTTTGAGGTGACAGAAGTAGGTACCTTTGCCCCACATCCGATCAGCGTAGAGGAATTAACTGTAGGTGATGTAGGCTTTATCGCTGCTAGTATCAAGAGCGTAAAGGATACGCATGTAGGGGATACCATTACGACGGTGACCAATCCAGCAGCAGAACCACTTCCAGGCTATCGTAAGGTTCTTCCTATGGTGTTCTGCGGCCTTTATCCAGTAGATTCCAATGAATATAATGATCTTCGTGACGCCTTAGAGAAGCTACAACTCAATGATGCTTCCTTACAGTTTGAGGCAGAAACCTCCCAAGCTTTAGGATTTGGTTTCCGTTGCGGCTTTCTCGGCTTGCTACACATGGAGATTATTCAAGAACGGATCGAGCGGGAATTTAAAATTCCGTTGATTCGGACGGCACCTAGCGTAGTTTACCGAGTCAATCTCACAAAGGGTGAGACCCTAACTATTGAGAATCCTTCCATGATGCCAGATCAGCAACGGATTGAGAGTGTGGAGGAGCCCTATGTGAAAACAGCCATCATGGTGCCCAATGAGTATGTAGGTGCAGTAATGGAGCTCTGCCAGGAGAAGCGGGGTACCTTTATCAATATGCAATATTTAGATGCCAACCGGGTCAATATTACCTATGAGCTTCCGCTAGCGGAGATCGTCTATGATTTCTTTGACCTCTTGAAGTCCAATACCAAGGGCTATGCATCTCTAGACTATGAACTGATCGGCTATCGCCAATCGAAGCTGGTGAAGCTGGATATTCTCTTAAATGGCGAGCAGGTGGATGCCCTATCTCTGATCGTTCACCGTGATATGGCGTATAAACGGGGCAAACAGATGGTGGAAAAGCTACGTGAGCTGATTCCTCGTCAAATGTTCGAGGTACCTGTGCAAGCAGCCATTGGAACTAAAATTGTTGCTCGTGAAACCATCCGTGCTATGCGTAAAAACGTACTGGCTAAATGTTATGGTGGTGACATCTCCCGTAAACGAAAATTGCTGGAGAAGCAAAAAGAGGGGAAAAAGCGAATGAAGTCTGTAGGGAATGTGGAAGTACCACAAGAGGCATTCATGGCTGTCCTGCAATTAAATGATGACTAATTGAAATGAAGGAAAGGCCTCGCTACCACAGGTAGTTCGAGGTCTTTTTCACATGGAAGGTGAGTCGAAATGAAAGTGGAAGCTTGTTATATTCATATCCCGTTCTGTCCCCATAAATGCTATTACTGTGATTTTAATATCTTCGTGATGCAACAGGACAAGTATGTAGATCAATACTTAGATGCCCTCGAACAGGAAATGCTTCTTCGCTTCTCAACAGGGAAGGTTCGCTTACATACATTGTATGTAGGGGGGGGGACACCAACAGCGCTTAGTCTTGATCAATTGGGGCGATTGATGGAGATGGTCCATCGTTTTCTCATACTCGATGATGACCATGGGGAGTTTACAGTGGAGGCCAATCCTGGAACCCTTGATCCGATGAAGCTTCAGCTATTGCATGATGCTGGTGTGAATCGACTCAGTATCGGTGCCCAGACCATGGATCGAGAGATCCTAAAGAGGATTGGTCGTCTCCATCAACCTGAGGATGTGGTAGAGGCGGTTCATTGGGCAAGGAAAGCCGGTTTTCACAATATTTCTCTCGATTTAATGTTTGGTCTACCAGGTCAAAGTGAAGCACAACTGTGTGCTAGCATGGAGGAACTGCTTCAGCTTGCTCCCACCCATCTTTCTGTTTATGATCTTCAGATCGAGGAAGGTGCCCTGTTTGGTCGTTGGGTTCGGGAGGGGCGCCTTGAACCAGGAACGGAGGAGCAAGAAGCTGGGATGTATGAATTGATCATCCAATTACTTGAGGACCGGGGCTATCATCAGTATGAGGTGAGTAACTTTGCGCAGAAGGGCTATGAAAGTCAGCATAATCTCGTCTATTGGCGTGATCAGCCCTATTATGGGGTCGGAACAGGTGCCCACGGTTATCTGGATGGTGTAAGATATGCCAATCTTCAACCCTTACAGAAGTATATCAAGGCATTGCAGATGAATCCTGCACAGCTTCCGTTAGCTGAGACTCATCAAGTAACCATTACAGAGGCCATGGAAGAAACCATGTTCCTTGGTTTACGTATGAAAGAAGGTGTATCCCTCCCTTCCTTTGCAGAGCGCTTTCAGCGATCCATCTGGGAGATTTACGCAGATCCGATCCGTGAATTACAGGAGCAAGGCTTAATAGTGCTTGAGAATGAACACCTCCGCTGTACCCCTCGAGGTATGATGCTTGGGAATGAAGTTTATATGAGATTTCTTTTAACGAGTTGACAAACCTAGGTTAGGGTGGTATTTTTGAGTTATGGTTTAGCACTCGTTACGATAGAGTGCTAATAAAGGAGGCTTGCGTCGTGCTCACCGAGCGTCAACAACTCATTTTACAAGCGATTGTTGCAGATTATATTATGCATGGTGAACCGGTAGGCTCGCGGACCATCTCTAAACATAAGCATGTGGGCTATAGCTCAGCAACCATTCGCAATGAGATGGCTGACTTAGAGGAACTAGGGTATCTTGAACAGCCCTACACTTCAGCAGGTCGCATTCCTTCTCATCAAGGTTATCGTTTCTATGTGGATAATCTGATGAGACCTCACAATTTAGATAAAACAGAGATCTTCAAGATTCGCAACTTTTTTACCGACAAAATGGTACACGTGGAGGAGATGGTACAGCGTACTGCCACCATTCTTTCTTCAATGACCAACTATACGTCTATCGTCCTTGGACCAGAGGTTACACAAACCTATTTGAAGCAGATCCAATTTGTGCCACTCAGTGAGAACATGGCGGTGGCAATTTTAATTTTGACCAATGGACATGTGGAGAATCGTCTCGTACGTATTCCCTCGAATATTTCAGGCTCTGATATGGAACGTTTGGTAAGGATCCTTAATGATAAACTAACCAATTTACCGATCTCAGAGGTACAGGAACGACTGCATGCAGAGGTGGCTATTGAACTACAGCGAAACCTTCAAGCCTATCAGCAGGTGCTACAGATGCTAGATGAGATGTTTGTCCAGGACTGGAAGGATCAAATCTTTCTCGGTGGAATGACCAATATTTTAATGCAACCTGAGTTTCAGGATGTGCATAAAGTGAAAGCACTCCTCGATTTGTTAGAGCAACGGGAGCTGATGGTTTCCTTGCTGTATCCTAAGAAAAAAGGTATCTCGGTGCGGATTGGCACAGAGAACAGTATTGAGGAGATGGCTAATTGCAGCATGATTACTGCCACCTATAACATAGGAGGTCGTACGGTGGGAACTATTGGTATTTTAGGCCCTACACGTATGGAATATGAGCGGGTGATCGGCATCTTAGATTTTATGTCAGACAATCTTTCATACTTGCTTGATGCGTATTATCGAAATATGGCTGATACAACTTAAGTGGACGCGATGATGCCAACAGGTCATCATCGCCCCTTCTTCTTTACATTAATGGATATGAGGTGACACAATGGATGAGCAGAAAGATCTTCACCAGGCTGAACCAACAGTAGAGGGTCAACCTGAATCAAGGGAAGAGCTGAAGCCTGAACAAGTTGAAGAGGTGAACGCAGATGCCCACGTAAGCAATGAAGAGGCACAAGCAGAGTTCAATCGATTACAGGCTGAACTGACACGCGTGCAACTAGAGTCAGATGAGCATTATCAACGCATGCTTCGTTTGCAAGCAGACTTTGATAACTTCCGTCGCCGTACGCGTACAGAAAAAGCAGACCTGATTAAGAGTGCCAATGCTTCCTTACTAGAGGCTTTGCTACCCGTATTAGATAATTTAGAACGTGCCATTCAAAGTGGTAGTCAGCACCTTGCTACCGATGATCCCTTCGTGGAAGGTGTGAAGATGGTACAACGTCAAATGCTCGAGATCTTTGCACAGCATGGTGTGGAACCGATGGAGACCATTGGTAAACCATTCGATCCCTATATGCATCAAGCAGTGATGCAGGAAGCATCGGATCAATTTGAATCAGGTAGTGTAATGGATGAATTCCAAAAAGGATATACCCTTCATGGCAAGGTGTTACGTGTTGCCATGGTTAAAGTAGCAGAATAATAGACTTTTTACATACTGATTGGAGGAATACAGGATGAGTAAGATTATTGGTATTGACTTAGGTACAACAAACTCTTGTGTAGCTGTGTTAGAAGGTGGAGAAGCAGTCGTTATTCCTAATGCTGAAGGAAATCGGACTACACCCTCTGCTGTTGCCTTTAAAAATGGTGAGCGGATTGTTGGTGAGGTTGCAAAACGCCAAGCCATCACCAATCCAGATACCATTCTATCCATTAAGCGACACATGGGTACTGCACATAAAGTGACCGCAGCGGGTAAAGAGTATACACCGCAAGAGATCTCTGCAATGATCCTACAAAAGCTTAAAGCAGATGCTGAGGCATACCTTGGTGAAACGGTAACCAAAGCGGTAATTACTGTTCCTGCGTATTTTAATGATAGTCAGCGTCAAGCAACGAAAGATGCTGGGAAGATTGCTGGACTTGAGGTTGAACGGATTATCAATGAACCAACTGCTGCGGCACTGGCCTATGGTGTAGATAAAGAAGGGGATCATACCATTCTCGTCTTTGACTTAGGTGGTGGGACATTCGATGTCTCCATTCTTGAACTAGGCGATGGTTTCTTTGAAGTAAAGGCTACAGCAGGTGATAATCATCTCGGTGGGGATGACTTTGATCATGCGGTTGTCGACTACTTAGTTGCTGAATTTAAGAAAGAAAATGGTATCGACTTAAGCAAGGATAAGAGCGCGATGCAACGCTTAAAGGATGCTGCAGAGAAAGCCAAGATGGAGCTCTCTTCTGTAACGAGCACCAATATCTCCCTACCATTTATTACGGCTGACCAAGCTGGTCCAAAACACTTGGAAGTAAGCTTAACTCGTGCGAAGTTTAATGAATTGACAGCAGGCTTGGTAGAACGTACCATGGGACCTGTCCGTCAAGCATTAAAAGATGCTGGCTTTACTTCCAATGATATTGATAAGGTACTTCTTGTTGGAGGATCAACACGGATTCCTGCAGTTCAAGAAGCCATCCAAAAAGAATTAGGAAAAGAACCATCCAAGGGAGTTAATCCTGATGAAGTGGTAGCACTCGGTGCAGCCATTCAAGGTGGTGTGTTGCAAGGTGAAGTGAAGGACGTTGTTCTCTTAGACGTAACTCCACTTTCCCTCGGTCTTGAAACCATGGGTGGTGTTTTCACGAAGCTGATCGATCGGAATACAACGATTCCTACTTCGAAGACACAAGTCTTCACAACCGCTGCAGATAATCAAACTGCTGTTGAGATTCATGTACTTCAAGGGGAACGTCCAATGGCTGCCGATAACAAGACCTTGGGTCGCTTCCAATTAACGGATATTCCACCAGCTCCACGTGGCATTCCACAAATTGAAGTTACATTTGATATTGATGCGAACGGGATTGTGAATGTATCAGCGAAGGATCTAGGCACAGGCAAACAACAGAAGATCACCATCACTTCTTCCAGCGGTCTCTCCGACGAGGAGATTAAGCGCATGGTAAAAGAAGCGGAAGCTCATGCCGAGGATGACTTGAAACGGAAGGAAGAGGCTGATCTTCGTAATGAAGCAGACAATCTCATCTTCCAAACTGAGAAGGTCGTGAAGGATCTCGGCGATAAAGTATCACAAGAAGAGATCGAGAAAGCAAACCAAGCAAAAGATAAATTGAAGGAAGCTGTAGAGAAGAATGATCTTGAAGCCATTAAGAAAGGGAAAGAGGAGCTTCAAGAAGTGATTCAACAGCTGTCCATTAAACTATATGAGCAGGTACAAAATCAGCAAGGGGAAGCTGGTGCACAAGCTACTGGTCAAGAAGCCAAGAAGGATGACAATGTAGTGGATGCAGAGTATGAAGAAGTGAAAGATGACGATAAGAAATAATCTCTTCTGAAAGTATGCTAGAATGAAGATAAAAAAAGTCAAAGTCAGTGGCCATTGACTTTGACTTTTTTTCCGTCATCAATTGCAAGTTATGGAGAAAGTGGAGTGATTGTATGAGCAAGCGGGATTATTATGAGGTCCTAGGTGTAAGCAAGGATGCTGACGAGGCAACCATAAAAAAAGCCTATCGTCAATTAGCACGAAAATATCACCCCGATGTGAATAAAGAGCCTGATGCAGAAGAGCGCTTCAAAGAAGTGAAAGAAGCCTACGATATTTTAAGTGACTCAGAAAAGCGGGCACGCTACGATCAGTTCGGTCATGCAGGAACCGACCCTAATTTTGGTGCAGGGGGCTTTGGTGGCGCAGGGGGGTTCCAGGGCGATTTTGGTGGTTTTGGTGATATTTTTGATATGTTCTTTGGTGGAGGAGGAAGAAGAGCTAATCCGAATGCACCACAGCAAGGTGCTGATCTTCAATACACTATGACCATCCAGTTTGAAGAAGCAGTTTTTGGGAAAGAGACAGAGATCAATATTCCGCGGGAGGAGAATTGTGATCACTGTCACGGTACAGGTGCTAAGCCGGGGACACAACCCAAAACCTGTCCGGATTGTCATGGTACTGGACAAAAGGAGCAAGTGCAGGATACCATGTTTGGGCGCGTTGTGAACCGTCGTGTTTGTCAACGCTGTCAGGGACGAGGTACCATTATTGAACAGCCTTGCTCGGTTTGTCACGGGGTAGGACGTGTCAAGAAACAGAAGAAGATTCGTGTGAACATTCCAGCTGGTGTTGATGATGGTTCACGCTTACGTGTCACTGGGCAAGGTGAAGCAGGGGTCAACGGAGGACCAGCCGGCGATCTTTATATTATTTTCCGTGTGAAGCCTCATCAATTCTTTGAGCGCCATGGGAATGACATCTATTGCGAAATGCCTCTCAATTTTTCACAGGCAGCATTGGGTGATGAAATTGAGGTACCTACTTTAGATGGAAAAGTGAAGCTAAAGATTCCTGCTGGGACACAATCAGGGACGTCCTTCCGGATCAAAGGGAAAGGCGTACCCCATCTTCGTGGGTATGGCAGAGGCGATCAGCATGTAGTTGTGAAGGTAGTAACACCAACGAAGCTAACGGAACGCCAAAAGGATTTACTCCAGGAACTTGCGAAGATTTCTGGCAGTGTGCTCACCGAAGTGGAAGATGATGATAAAGGATTCTTTGACAAGGTAAAACGTGCCTTTCGTGGGGAATGACCGTAATCGTTCCAAGGCTTTTCGTTGACAAGAATAGCAAAACAAGCTATAAATAAGCAAGATCATGAAGAGGGTCAATCCTATGGAAATCTGCGGGAAGGGGTTCGAATATGAGCTACGCGGAAGTACGAGTACTGACCAAAGAGGAGTCGGTTGAAGCCATCTGCAATATTCTACATGAGACAGGAGCCAATGGTGTTGTGATTGAAGATCCAGAAGTCCTGAACCGTACATGGGAGAGTACCTACGGGGAAATCTATGATCTATCTCCAGCAGATTACCCTGTAGAGGGGGTACTGGTGAAGGGGTATTTTGATGTACAACCGGAGCTAGAGGAGATGGTGAAGGGGATCCGCCAGGACATTCTTCAATTAAGTGAATATGGTTTGGACATTGGATCGGGGGAGGTTTCGTGGGCCATCTTACAAGATGAGGATTGGACAGCAGGATGGAAACAGCATTATCAACCTGTGCACGTCACCTCTTATCTTACCATCTCTCCCTCCTGGATCGATTATGAACAAGCTGAAGGTGAGCAGGTCATATCACTGGATCCTGGGATGGCATTTGGGACAGGAACACATCCAACGACCACATTGACAATTCAAGCGTTAGCCTCTTATATGAAGCCTGGTGTCAAAATCTATGATGTGGGCTGTGGTACAGGCATCCTTAGTATCGCTGCAGTGAAATTGGGTGCTCAGCATGTGGATGCCTTGGATTTAGACGATATCGCAGTTCAAAGCACCATCGCAAACTGTGAGCTCAATCACGTATCTCATGCAGTACATGTAAATCAAAATAATCTGCTCGATGGCTATTCAGAGCCTGTGGATTTGATTATGGCGAATCTGTTAGCCGATATTATTCTGCGGCTTACCCCGCAAGCAGTCTCACTGTTAAAGGATGAGGGAATCTATATTGTTTCAGGAATTCTTGCAGGGAAAGAAGAACCAGTCCTTCAGCAGTTGGCTGAGTATGGCATGAGGGTTCTTGAAACGAAGGAAGAAGAGAATTGGGTTGTCATCGTAGCCCAAAAGAAATAAGGAGATTAATGATGCAACGATATTTCACTCCAGTTGAGCAAATTGATGGGAAAGCAGCGCAAATCCTTGGTGATGACGTCCATCATCTTCTCCGTGTGATGAGAGCACAGGTTGGTGACGAAATCATTCTATCTGATGGTAGAGGAAAGGCTTACCGTGCTTCGATTCATGAGATATCCAGTAATCAGGTGAATTGCACCATTGAAGAAGAGCTCCAACATCAATCTGAGATGCCTGTACAGATCACCTTAGCACAGAGCATGCCCAAGGGTGAGAAATGGGATTGGATCCTTCAGAAGTGTACGGAGTTAGGGGTGCATGCCTTTCTGCCTTTCATATCTGAACGCACCATTGTGAAGTTAGACAATCAGAAGGAAGGGAAACGAAGAGAGCGTTGGGAGCGCATTATTAAGGAAGCAGCAGAACAATCCCATCGTAACTATCTACCCAGACTCCATCCTCTGCATCAGTGGAAGGAGCTCCTACAAGCTGCTTCACAGTATGATCTTGTGCTTATGGCTTATGAGGGAGAGGAAGAGTATCAATTTGCCCAAGCTTTACGATCAAAGGCTGAGCTTCACTCCATTTTGATTATCATCGGACCAGAGGGAGGCTTTGCATCTCATGAGGTGCAAGAGGCCATCAACCATGGGGTCTCCATCGTCACATTGGGTCCACGGATATTACGAACAGAGACAGCAGGGCTCTATGCTCTCTCCTGTTGCTCCTATCATTTTGAACAGAACGGAGGAAGCGAACGATGAATCGTGTAGCATTCCATACACTGGGCTGTAAGGTCAATTTTTATGAGACAGAGGCCATGTGGAATCTCTTTCAGCAGCATGATTATGAGAAGGTGGATTTTGAAGAGGATGCCGATGTGTATGTCATCAACACATGTACGGTAACCAATACAGGGGATAAGAAAAGTCGCCAGGTCATCCGCCGGGCCATTCGTCGGAATCCCGATGCAGTCATCGTAGTGACCGGTTGTTATGCCCAAACCTCATCAGCAGAGGTACTGAAGATTCCTGGTGTAGATATCGTTATCGGTACACAAGGGCGAGAGAATCTTCTCCAGTATGTGGAGGAATTCCGTCAACAGCGCAAGCCTATTAATGCAGTCTCCAATATTATGAAAACGAAAGAATTTGAGGAGCTAGATGTTCCACAATTTACAGATCGAACAAGGGCCTCACTAAAAATTCAAGAGGGCTGTAATAATTTTTGTACGTTCTGTATTATTCCGTGGGCACGAGGTCTACTCCGTAGTCGTCAGCCTGAACGTGTCATTGAACAAGCTCAGCAGCTGGTTGCAGCAGGGTATAAAGAGATTGTCCTCACTGGAATTCATACGGGAGGTTATGGTGAGGATCTAGCGGATTACTCCCTAGCCCGTCTACTCCGGGATCTCGATCAGGTGGAGGGCTTAGCGCGGATTCGGATCAGCTCCATTGAAGCCTCACAGATTGATGACGAGGTGATTCAGATTCTCCATGACTCACCGAAGATGTGTCGTCATCTCCATATTCCTCTCCAAGCAGGGGATGATGAGGTGTTAAAACGGATGCGTCGCAAATATACCCTAGAAGAGTACAGAGAAAAGATTCATCGAATTCGTGAAGCTTTACCCGGTGTCGCCATTACTACTGATGTGATCGTTGGTTTTCCTGGAGAGACAGAAGAACAGTTTAATAATGGCTATCGCTTTATGGAAGAGATCGCTTATGCCGAGATGCATGTCTTCCCTTACAGCAAACGAAATGGGACGCCAGCAGCGCGTATGCCTGATCAGATTCCAGAAGAGGTAAAGCATGAACGGGTTCAACGTTTAATTCAGCTTTCTAATCGCTTACGGGCAGATTATATTGCCCAATGGCAAGGAGAGGTACTGGAAGTGATTCCAGAGCGTCCGTGGAAAGAGGCACCCGAAGATGGATTATTGGTGGGACATGCGGACAACTATGTGCAGGTTGTTTTCCCTGGCGATGAGTCGTTAATCGGTCATCTCTGTCGTGTGA
The DNA here is from genome assembly GCF_001049895.1 of Rubeoparvulum massiliense. Taxonomy (GTDB): domain Bacteria; phylum Bacillota; class Bacilli; order Rubeoparvulales; family Rubeoparvulaceae; genus Rubeoparvulum; species Rubeoparvulum massiliense. The sequence continues at coordinate 114,854 of NZ_CVPE01000003.1, read as the reverse complement.
AAATAGAGAAAGCAGAAGAGGAACATGCAATAGGGAATCTCGCACGTATCCTAGTTTGAGACCAAAATTGGATACTGAGGGTAGATAATCTATATTGACTGAGCAAAAATTATGGGAGGAGGTACATGCTTATTTCATCCTCCTCCCTTTCTCCCCTGGTACCATTTGTCTGCGATTTTTTTCACGAACACCCTTGCATTTCAAGAGATCCTTTGGTATAGTATATCTTGTCCTTCAAAAAAGGCACTTATAACAGATGCGGAAGTAGCTCAGCTGGTAGAGCACAACCTTGCCAAGGTTGGGGTCGCGGGTTCGAGTCCCGTTTTCCGCTCCATCTTTTTTAAATTTGTCTGCATGTCACAAGCCGGGGTGGCGGAACTGGCAGACGCACAGGACTTAAAATCCTGCGGTAGGAGACTACCGTACCGGTTCGATTCCGGTCCTCGGCACCATTGGTTTGCCATCAAATCGTGCGCCCTTAGCTCAGCTGGATAGAGTGTTTGACTACGAATCAAAAGGTCGGGAGTTCGAATCTCTCAGGGCGCGCCATTTACATAAGAACGTTCGGATCGTATCACGATGATACGGTCTTTTTTAATGCTCATTACCAAGGACGATCTATGCGATGTTACTTATTTAGACTGATATTGGTGTGCAGATGAAGTGTTGAGAACCAGAGTTCTAGCAAAGATTGAACAAGGGGAAATACTCATTTTATCGTTTGCAAGAGTGCGATTTCATACCATCAGATAGCAAACTACTTCCTACGATTGATGATAAAGTATACTTATATAGTATATAAGCTATAGCGTTTAAAAAAGTTTTAAAATTCAGATAATATTCATTCGTTGGACAAAGATGTTACAAACCATGTAACAAAGCGATACCCGTCAAGGTATTTGTGGGTATATTTGACCATATGGAACTGGAAATCGTTCTCCAATAATTCAAATCACCATGGGAGATTTTCTTTACAATGAAAAGTGTAGAGGGTGTGGTGACAAAACTCGTATCTTCTTCAGAAGCTAAAACGTCAATAGGGGGAGGGGGAGTACGTTGAGAACTTCTTGGAGGTACAACGCTGGGGTAAGTTACCTTCTACCAGCGTTGTTAATCGAATAACCAGCAGGTACGAGCCAATCATCAATTTTCCTTCTATCCATCGTTTGTACTAGTAATAATGGGTCAGCTTGGCAGAGTTGAGTCCAAAGATGTAAAGGATGCATGTTGAAGGAGGGATTGAAAGTGCTAGACAGCAAAATCAGTCGTAGAAGTTTCTTGAAAGCATCGGCTGCAACTGGCGCAGTTCTTACAACAGGAACCGTCAGCTTTCATGCTTGGTCAAAAACGCTTGCAGAAGGCAACCAACATGATGATATCAAAGTTACCCCTTCTTTGTGTAACGCGTGTTCAAGTAAATGTGGCGTTTTAGTGATCACGAAGAATGGGCGCTTATGGAAAATGGAAGGGCACCCTGATCATCCCTTTAGTAAAGGGAAATTATGTGCCCGTGGTCATGGTGTTGCAACCTTAGCTTATTCACCAGACCGCTTACAACATCCCCTTAAGAAAAAAGAGGATGGAACTTTTGAGCAGATTACCTGGGAGCAAGCTTATCAGGAGATTGGCCAAAAGCTTAATGAAATCATTAAAAAATATGGACCACAGAGTGTTGGCTATGTGGAAGACCCCCGTCCTACAGGGAGTTACTATGGTCCACGTTTTCTTGCAGCCATCGGCTCACCAAACTACTTTACACACCAAGTATGCTGTAATAATGGTCGGAATACGGGCTATATCCATACCATTGGTGGTGTACCCGGTGCAGATATTAAGAACAGTAAGTACATTCTCTTCATTGGTCGGAGCTATGGCGATGGGATTCGTCCTGCCAGTGTCTATGATTTAACCACAGCGAAGGATAATGGAGCGAAGATTGTCTTCGTCGATCCTCGCTTGAATGCCACCGTTCCCCTCGGTGATGAGTGGATCCCCATTCGTCCAGGTACTGACCTTGCACTCATCCTAGCCATGTCCAATGTGGTGATTACTGAAAAATTATATGATGAAGCATTTGTTCAAAATAACTCCATTGGCTTCGATGAATATGCGAAGGCCATGAACGAATATACCCCAGAATGGGCTGCAGAGATTACTGATATTCCGCAGGAAACGATTATCCGCATCGCTCGAGAGATCGCAGCCGCTAAACCACATGCCATGATCGAACCTGGTTGGCGTGGAGCCAATGGTTGCGTCTACTATAACAGTACAGAATGTGGCCGTGCTGCCGCCCTCTTTAACGCCTTACTAGGTAATATTAATCAAAAAGGTGGATTAACCTTTGGCGGTGGTGCTAAATTAGGCGATATGGAACCAGTTCCTGAGAAGTCCAAGCTTCCTCGTTGGGATGCACGTTTTCCACTGGTTAGCACGGGAACCGGTGTAGCCACCATAATTCCAGAGAAGGCAGAATCCGGTGAGGCGAAAGCAGTCATCTTCTGTCAGACCAATCCTGTACGGAACTATACGGATCCAAAAACCATGATCGATGCCATGGAAAAAATGGAACTTACCATTGTCTGTGATGTACAAATGTCTGAAACAGCACTCGCTGCAGATTATGTGCTACCAGAACCTAGCTATCTGGAGCGGGAAGATGTGGTGGCTGCTCAAGGTGCTGGCGCAATTATTCGGGCACAAGCCATCGATCGAGTATATGAAGATACCCGCCCCTTTGACGAAATTATAACCAACATCGCCAAAGAGATGGGCTTAGGTCAATATTTCAACTTTACCATTCAAGAACTGAATGCTGCTCGGGTTAAACCATTGGGTATTAATATCGATGAGCTACGGCAAAAAGGGATTATCTTCCCACCAAAACCTGCCGCACCTGCTGCACCAGCAGAGTTTAAGCTAAAAACACCATCTGGCAAGGTCGAGTTCGTCAGTGAAGCATTTAAGAAAGCAGGCTTTAGTCCTATCGTTAGTTGGATTCCTCCGAAAGTGATGCCAGATGCAGATTCCTTCCGCTTGATCAATGGAAAACAAGGGTATCACACACATAGCTATTCAACCAACCTACCCTATCTCATGCAGATTACCAAGGATTATGATTCTGAACGCTTATGGATGAATGCAAAGCGTGCAGCCGAGTTAGGTCTAAAAGATGGGGACCTTGTGGAAGTAGAATCTAGCATGGCGAAGAGCCAAGTACGCTTAAAGGTAACGGAACGGTTATATCCTGAGTGTGTGTTCGTTCCTTCACCATACGGGAACTACTCAAAATACCTAACGAATGCAGTAGGTGTCGGCTTCAGTTATATGGACCATCTGGAGTTTGACATTGAGCCTATGGGTGGTCATTCCATGGTTCAAGAAATCATCGTTAAGGTAAGGAAGGTGTGATCGCTATGGCACGCTATGGAATGTTAATCAATGTAAAAAAATGTGTCGGTTGCTATGGCTGTCGTGTAGCCTGTCAAATGCAGAATAGTTTACCACCTGAAGAGGCTTTTATTAAGTTCCATGAAAAAGAAGAAGGAACATTCCCCAATGTTTCTTATCAGATTTTCCCAACGCAATGTATGCATTGTGAGGACGCACCTTGTGTTGAAGTTTGTCCAACTGGTGCTTCTTATAAACGGGAAGATGGAATCGTACTTGTTGATCATGATAAATGTATTGGTTGTAAATATTGCATGGTGGCCTGCCCATACGATGCCCGTGTTGTCAACGAAGAGACTGGTGTCGTAGAGAAATGTCGGTTCTGTGTGGAAGAAGTGGAGCAGGGTAATCAACCGATCTGCGTCGCAACATGTATTGGTGGGGCACGGATCTTTGGGGACTTGGACGACCCCAATAGTGAGGTCTCTAAGGAGATTGCACGCCTACATGCACAACCACTCCGTCCAGACCTTGGAACTAAGCCAAAAATCTTTTATGTGAGGTGAGCACCATGGCATGGGGAGCAATTATTGCATGGTATCTATTTTTAGCTGGCTTAAGCGCAGGGGCCTTTGTTACTGCTTACTATGTAGGGAAAAAGATGCCTGAAGCGAAAACATTGCAAACAGTAGGCTATATCCTGGCACCTATACTTTTAGCCATTGGTCTACTACTACTCATTGTGGACGCGGAGGCAGGGCTTCATCATCCCTTACGTTTCTTCTATCTCTTCTCCAATCTCGGCTCCATGATGACGATTGGAACAATTATTCTATCGATCTTTATCATTATTTCATTCTTTGTTGCCCTATTCACGTGGCTGAAGAAGGCTGTACCAGAATGGTTAAAGGTGCTTGGTGTTGTCTTCGCCACAGGCACAGCCATTTACACAGGGTTCTTAATTGGGGTAGTTAACACTGCTCCATTGTGGAACACTTCAATTCTACCAATCCTCTTTGTTGTATCTGCAGCATCCACAGGGATGGCTATCACCTTGGTAGTAACTACTTTTGTGAATAAGGAAGATTTACACAAGGTATTCGGTATGAAGAAGATTCACTTCAGCCTGATGATTATTGAATTGATTCTTTTATTCACCATGCTCTATATTACGAATTCTGTGAGTGTTGAGGCAGGATTATCCGTTCAAGCTCTTGTTACAGGTGAATGGGCGATGCTCTTCTGGGTGGGCTTGGTCTTAGTAGGACTCGTTCTTCCTACACTTATGGAAGGCATGGAATTATTTAAAGGCGGTAAAGAGAAAGCTTCTGTTGCTGCTGATGGTAGTGTAAGTATTGGCTCCACCGTCATCGCAGAGGTAGCTGTGCTCGTAGGGGGTTTCCTTCTCCGTTATCTCGTTCTCGCAGCTGCCATTGCAGTCACCATTATTTAAGCACCTTGAAGCATGATTTGGGTATGTGTTGAAGGATTAGACAACCTACGTCTCCCTAGGAGCGTAGGTTGTTTTGTCTAGATAGCATGAAAATCACTTCATCATTTCGTCATAAAGGAGCTTTAATACCACAGGGATAATTCTAGTAGACAAGGTACAATATTGAATAGACATCCCATTAGAAAAACCGATGTCGTTGGAATCTTGGAAGGAGGAAGATGAATGGAGAATAATATGGATCAACGCAAAGAAGCAGCAAGTGAAGTGATTCTTATCTTTGCTGAGATGTTTAAATTACCTGAAGAAGAATTTGTGCAACAGATGAAGAGTGGGGAGGTGGATGAAGAACTACGAAGACTTTTTTCCCATGCTGGGTATGGAGAGTATTCGCTGAACTTAAGTGAGTATATTAAGGATTATTCATCCTTTAGATCGGAATATATTCATGCCTTTTCTGGAATTTATCATCCATCTGCACAGCCCATTGAATCAATCTACAAAGAATGGACGACAGATCCTGAAGCTGAGGTAATGCTGGTGAATCAAAAGGGCTATCTCTATGGTGATCCAGCACTTCATATGAAATACTTATTTGAACAGAGCCATTTGGAGATTCCTGATGAATATCAAGGAATTCCTGACCATCTCACCTTAATTCTAGAATTTTTAGGCTTCCTCATGACGGAGGGGACCGATCAGATGGTGAGTGAATTTTTACAGGATCACCTCGATTGGCTTCCTGACTTTCATGAGAAGATGAAAGAGGTAAAAGCTCCGTCAATTTATCAAGATGTGGTCCAATTATTAATGGAAATTACCAAAAAAGAGAAGCAGTTTCGGTAAAGCAAAGGACCTAGGGAAAACCACCTAGGTCCTTTGCTTTATAATTATTCTAGTTAGCTTCCAATAGTTAAAATGCTTTATTGTGCTTACTTATAGCTGCTATTGGAGTTACTTATAGTACCAATTGAATATGAACGACATATGAACAAGTAACAAACGATGAGGGTAAAATACTATTCAAAGTCTATTCTTGGTCGAAAAGAGTTCAACCCTAAGATAGAAATATTACGCTACACTTATTAGTGAGGGAGGAGTTCCACTATCTACCTCATCGAAATTTGAAAAATGTTATGGGTTAGCAAGGGGGTTACGAGGAGGGGTAATTTTATCGCTCATGAGGAATTGAAAGTGGCAAAAGTGTGAAAAAATTCACGAAAATTTGTCGAACGCAAGGGAGGGACAAGTAAATGTTAGAACATAAGATTTCACGCCGTACGTTTCTAAAGACATCAGCTGCAACAACAGCCGTTGTTGCAACAGGTACGGTTGGCTTTCATGAATGGTCACAATTGAAAGCAGAAGGTGAAGAAGCTCCAACAGTTATCACCCCAACCACTTGTAATGGTTGTACTAGTAAATGCGGTATCCGTCTCTTTAGTAAAAATGGACGTGTGTATCGTCTTTCTGGACAAGAAAACCATTCCTACAGTAAAGGGAAATTATGTGCAAGGGGACATGGGGCAGCAACTTGGCCTTATTCACCAGATCGTTTAACACAACCTTTGAAGAAGAATGAAAATGGAGATTTTGAACCGATTAGCTGGGAACAAGCTTATGAAGAGATTGGAACGAAACTGAATGAGATTGTGAAGAAGTATGGTGGCGAATCCGTGGTTTATTCAGAGAATCCAAAGACCACCAATACCTTCTACTCAAAACGTTTCCTTGATGCCATTGGTTCACCTAACTATTCTGCTCACAGTGCGTCCTGTAACCTCTCTCGTGACATTGGCTATGAATGGACCGTAGGTAGTACACCAAGCTCTGATGTTGCCAAAGCGAAGTATGTACTGTTCATCGGTCGTAGTTATGGTGATGGGATTCGTCCAGGACACTTACAAAACCTTGTGAAGGCAAAACAGAATGGTGCGAAGATTGTGTTGGTGGACCCTCGCTTAAATAACACGGCACCTTTCGCGTCTGAATGGCTTTCTATCCGTCCTGGTACGGACCTGGCATTCGTGCTTGCATTATCCCATGTCCTCGTAAAAGAAGACCTATATGACAAGGACTTTGTGGTAGAAAATAGTGTGGGCTTTGAAGAATATGCGAAAGAATTAACCAAGTATACTCCTGAGTGGGCTGCTGAGATTACAGGAATCCCTGCTGAGAAGATCATCGAGATTGCCCATGACATGGCAAAAGCGAAGCCTAAAGCTGTAGTAGATACTTCATGGCGCGGAGCCTTTGGTTGCGCTTATATTAATAGCACTGAGACAGCCCGTGCAGTATCGCTCTATAACGCTTTACTAGGCAATATTCAGCAAGATGGTGGTAGCTACTTTGGTGCAAAACCAAAGCTAGGCTCCCTCGATGAAACCAAGCATCCAAAACCACCAAAGGCAAAGGGTAAACGTTTTGACGGTGCAGGTGAAGCAGGCAGATATCCACTGGTTTCTCCTGGTAAAGGAATGCCACAGGCAGTTCCTGACGGTGTAAAAGATGGTACTGTAAAAGCTTATCTGGTTAATCATATTAACCCCGTTCGTAACTTCCCAGACCCAGCCGTGTGGATTGATGCATTAAAAGAGATTGAACTACTGGTTGTCTGCGATATTCAGCTCTCCGAAACAGCTGAGCTGGCTCACTATGTATTACCAGAAGTGAGCTATCTAGAACGTGATGAACTGGTTGGTGCCCTAAGCGGTAAGAAGGGTGCTGTATACTTACGGCAAAAAGCCATTGATATCGTTCATCCAGAATGTAAGCCCTTCGATGAAATTGTGGTAGGTCTTGCCAATGCCATGGGCTTAGGTCAATACTTCAACTTCACCTTGGAAGAATTGAATGAAGCCAATATTGCTCCTTTAGGTATCACCATGGCAGAATTGCGTGAGCAAGGTACCATTACGTTTGAAGATAATAAAGCAGAAATGGGTAAGATGCCGAAATTAAAAACGGAATCGGGCAAGATCGAATTCTATAGCAAGGCGTATGAGGAAGCAGGCTTTAATGCTGTTCCCCAATGGTATCCACCAAAGACCATGCCTGATGAGAATTCCTTCCGCTTAATTACCGGTAAACAGAGCATTCACTCCCATAGTTCCACAGCAAACCTTGAGTCTTTGATGCAGATTACGAAGGATTATGACTTAGAGCGACTTTGGATCAATGCAGAACGGGCGAAAGCCTTAGGGATCAAGGATGGCGACATGGTTGAAGTGGAATCAGACTTAGCGAAGAGCCAAGTAAGGGTTAAGGTAACTGAACGGCTCCATCCTGAAGCAGTCTTCATTCCATCTGGTTATGGTAGCTTCTCTAAAGGACTGACAATCGCGAATGGTGTAGGCTTTAGCTACAATGACCATGCGAAACATGATACAGAGCCTACCGGTGGTGGCGTTATGTGTCAAGAAGCCATCGTCCGAATCAGAAAGGTGGGAGCATAGATGCCACGCTATGGAATGTTAATCGATGTGTCCCAATGTGTTGGGTGCTTTGCATGCCGGGTAGACTGTCAAATGACTAATAGTCTTCCGCCATCTGAATCTTTTATCAAGTTCTATGAAAAAGAAACAGGTACTTATCCGAATGTATCCTTGCAAATCTTCCCAGTACAATGTCAGCACTGTGAAGATGCACCTTGTGTCAATGTGTGTCCAACTGGTGCTTCCTACTATACAGAAGAAGGTATGGTTCTCGTAGATCATGAAAAATGCATTGGCTGTAAGTACTGCATGGTAGCATGCCCTTACGATGCCCGTGTGGTTAATGAAGAGACCGGTGTCGTAGAAAAATGTCGCTTCTGCTATGAAGCAGTAACTGCTGGCTGGCAACCTGCTTGTGTAGAAACCTGTATTGGCAGTGCTCGTATTTTCGGCGACTTGGATGATCCAAATAGTGATATTTCCAAAGCAATTGTTGAAAAGAAAGCCCAACAATTACGTCCTGACTTAGGTACGAAACCAAAAATTTTCTATGTGAGGTGAGCAAGATGGCTTGGGGAACAATGATTGCAATCTATCTGTTTTTAGCAGGTTTGAGTGCAGGAGCATTCGTAACTGCATTCTATGTGAGTCGTAAATATCCAGAAAAGAAAGCATTGGTGACAGCAGGTCGTTATTTAGCTCCCGTCTTATTAGCCATCGGCTTGCTGCTCCTCATCGTAGATGCTGAAGCAGGATTGAAACATCCCTTACGGTTTATTTACCTCTTTGTAAACTGGGGTTCGATGATGACCATTGGTACTGCCATACTATCGGTTTTCATCATGATTACATTTTTTGTTGCACTTCTCAATTTTCTTAAAAAAGCGATTCCTGCATGGCTTGAATACATCGGTGTTGCCTTCGCTGTAGGGACGGCTATGTATACCGGCTTCCTAATCGGTGTTGTGAACACAGTACCGCTCTGGAACACTTCAATTCTACCCATTCTCTTCGCAGTCTCTGCAGCTTCCACTGGGATGGCGATTACCGTCTTTACTGGCTTGCTCATGGATCGTACTGCGATGAATGGAACGGTTCAGATGAAGAGAATTCACTTCTGGCTTATCGCTATTGAAATTCTGCTTCTCTTCACCATGTTCTACATCACAAGCTCTGTAAGCACCGTGGCTAGTGAATCAGTTCGTTCCTTACTCTCTGGTGAATTCAGCATGCTCTTCTGGGGTGGACTGATGATTGTCGGTTTAATCATCCCACTTGCTGTGGAAGGAATGGAATTGATGAAGCATCGTAAGGAGAGTGTAGAAATTTCTGCAGGTGGTGCAGCATCTGCATCTGGTTCAGCAATGACCATGTTGATTGAACTGTTCGTACTTGCTGGAGGTTTTATCTTACGTTATCTCATCCTTGCTGCTGCAATTGCAGTTACCATTATCTAAGGATGATAAGATAAGGACGTTTCAAGAAGATGTTCAGATTATTTGCTTCAACTCCCCCATAAAATAGATTGAAGCCAAGCACAGGTGAGCCTCTCCTTACCTGTGCTTTTTCATATGATATTCACTTAGTAATGCTACGAAAATAAACCGGTGGTTGCTAAGAAATATGAGAAAGCGTATGATCAAATGGCAATGATAAGAAAGAACCTAAAATCTGAAGGGAGCGATCCATGTGATTCAACGGGAAGAGATTGCCCGCTACATTGACCATACCCTATTAAAGCCTACAGCAACGAAAGCGGATATTACGAAGTTATGTGAAGAAGCAAAGGAGTATCACTTTGCTTCTGTCTGTGTGAATCCTACTTGGGTGCCCTTCTGTGCCCGCTTGCTAGAAGGAGCAGATGTGAAAGTCTGTACCGTGATTGGCTTCCCCCTTGGTGCTACCACAACAGCGATCAAGGTGAAGGAGACCGAGGATGCCATTCAAAATGGTGCTACCGAAGTCGATATGGTGATCAATATTGGCGCTTTAAAATCTGGCGAGTATGCATTGGTCAAGGAAGATATTGCTGCAGTGGTGCAAGCAGCTAAAGGAAAAGCATTGACCAAGGTGATCATTGAGACCGGCGCTCTAACAGATGAAGAGAAGGTACTTGCTTGCCAATTTAGTAAAGAAGCAGGTGCTGATTTTGTCAAAACATCCACTGGCTTTGGCTACGGTGGTGCAACCATTGAAGATGTAAAATTAATGCGCAATACCGTAGGAAGTGAAATGGGCGTAAAAGCATCAGGCGGTGTACGTACATGCGCCGATGCTCAAGGGATGATTACAGCAGGTGCAACACGGATCGGGGCAAGTGCAGGTATCGCCATTGTAAAGGGTCAATAATCTGGCACTAACCGTTCCATCATTCGAATAAAGGGCTCAGCGAATGGTAAAGCCAACATCGAGCAGACCACATTAAATATGGTTTGGGTGTGAGCGATTTGTGCGCTAGGATCCGCTGTGATGTTAATCACAAGCATGACAAAGAACTGGATAAAGGGTAAAAAGAGGAACACACCTAACAGATTGAGGATCACATGGGTCCAGGCTACACGTTGGGCAACGCGACTGGTGCCAATTGCACCTAGTAATGAGGTGGCACAGGTACCAATATTACTCCCGAGGATAATGGCGATGGCAAAGGGAAGAGCGATCATGCCATCCTGCATGAAGGACATGGTGATTAAGGTGGTTGCTGTACTGCTTTGGATGATGGCAGTGAGAATGGTTCCAATCAGCACCCCAAACAAGATGGAATGCTGTTGATGCAGCATCCATTGATACCATTGGAATTGCTGGAGTGGTTCCGTAATGGTCGTGATCGCACTCATCCCCAACAGAATACAGGAGAAGCCACCGAGGACTAATCCCAATTGTCTTCCCCTTCCTTTACCAAGGATCCAGATGAGGCCACCCAAGGGAAAGAGCCAAGGTGCCAGTCTGTCCATGGGAAGAATCATTAATTCTGCAGTAATAACCGTGCCGATATTACTTCCAAGCACAATGCCAAAGGCTTGTCGGAAGGTTAATAAGGATCCTTCCACCATCCCGATGGCGAGAAGGGTAACAGCGCTACTGCTCTGAAGGATCATTGTGGAGATCAAACCGGTTCCAAAACTGTGGGGAATCGATTGAGTAAAGCGATGTAACCAACGATTGACATGGGTAGATCCCCATTGGAGTAGACCGATCTTCATCAATTGAATACCAAAGAGAAGGATGGCAAGGCCCACGAAGAAGGGGACGATCAATAATTTAATCATGACGTCACTTCCAATTCGATTCTAAGGACTACATAGGTTGTCCTTAGGAGCATCCTATGCTACTTCTCGTTGGAACAGACCATCCTTCAATGAAAGTAAAAAGTGGTTTCTAGGTAAATGTTCTTGATATGCTATGATAGTACTTACGTATCCCCGATTGATAATGCAGCATAGAGATAGACTAGGCAGATTTTTTAAATAAAAAGGCAGGGAGAAACATGACAAAACAGCATGTAGGTATCATCTATGGAGGCAAATCATCAGAGCACGAGGTGTCATTAAGGACGGCAACGGCCATTATCAATGCTATTGATGGGAGCAAATACGAAGTTCACCCCATCTATGTGGATTTACAAGGACAATGGTTCATGGGTGAACCAGTCGGTAAGATTGAAGCTGTGAATCAGCTCCGTTTGAATCAGGCTGCTGAACTTACTTCACCCTTCCTACTCCATGACCAACTGGATGTAGTCTTTCCCGTTATCCATGGTCCCAATGGTGAAGATGGAACATTGCAAGGCTTACTACAACTAGCTGATATTCCCTATGTCGGTTCTGGTGTAATGGGGTCTGCAGTAGGGATGGATAAGGTACAGGCCAAAGTGGTTTTTGATTACTATGGTCTACCCCAAGGTAAATTTCTCTCCTTTACACGGAAACAATGGAAGCAAGATCAAGCGAGTATCGTTCAACAGCTTGAACAAATGTTCCCCTATCCCATGTTTGTGAAACCAGCTAATCTCGGCTCCAGTGTAGGGATTTCCAAGGCAAAATCTCAAGAGGAGTTAATCGAAGCCATTCACTTTGCGGCTCGCTTTGATTTCAAAATTATTGTGGAAGAATTTATTCGTGGGCGGGAAGTAGAGATTGGTGTTCTTGGAAATGATGAATTAATCACCTCTGTGGTAGGAGAGATCGTCTCAGCGAATGATTTTTATGACTATGATGCGAAGTATAAGGATAACTCGACGAAGCTTCATATTCCAGCCTCCATACCTCAGCACGTGGCTGATGAGATGGCAGTCTTAGCCAAACGTGCCTTTAAAGCACTTGATTTAAGTGGATTAACACGCGTTGACTTCTTCTGGGATGAAGAGCAGGATCAACTCTATATTAACGAAGTGAACACTTTACCTGGCTTTACACCAGTGAGTATGTATCCCATGCTTTTCCAAAAAGCCGGTCTCTCTTATTCCGAATTGATTGAACGTCTGCTACAGCTCGCATTAGAAAAAGCCGAAGAGCGCAGACAGAACCAAGTGATGATCATTGAACTGGATAATTAATTGCCATCGTTGATCTCAGAGCGATGATCAAGAAGGGGCTGTTCCAAAAGTCAGGAGAACCGACTGATGGAACAACCCCTTCTTTCATGATACGATACGCAGCGACATTTTAGCATTTAGCATCAAGCTTGATCATTGCATCAAGCTTTGACAGGGAGCAAGGCTTCAATTACCTTTTCTAGCGTCATCCCCCGCGATGCCTTAAAGAGCAGGGCATAGTTCGGTAGGAGATAGGGCTGGAGGGCTTCTGCAAGCTCCTGGTGTGTGGTGCAGTGTTGCTTCCTTCCTTCATAATGGTGATGAAAATGCTCCATCGATTCTCCCAGGGTAAAGACGCAGGATAATTGGGAAGCATAGCTGTTTACATAATCACCCAGCCCAGCATGGAGTTGGGCGCTGTCTTCTCCAAGCTCGAACATATCGCCAATCACCAGCACCTTTTTCTTCTCAGGAAGAATGGAGGCAAAGGTGTCGATGGCCGCACGCATCGATGTAGGGCTCGCATTATAAGCATCATTGATCAGTAATGCTTCATTTTTCCCGATGATTCGCTCGAAGCGCATGCCAGAGATCTGTAGTGTTCGTGCTTGCTCTTGTAGTGCCTCGATGGAGGCGCCGAGAAGATGAGCGAGTAAGAGCCCTGGCAAGAGATTGGATACATTATGCTTCCCATAGAGCGGGATCTGGCAGGGGAATGAGATCTGTTCGCCAATTCGAACCTGAAAGTGGGTCCCATCTGCATCAGCATGAATAGCTGTTGCCTGAATATCCGTATCATCGGAGGAAATACCGTAGAGATATACTTGACCTGCATAGCGGGAGCTCATGGCGCGAACCAAAGGATCATCACCATTCAACAGTAAGCAGCCCTTTGGATCAGTATGGGTAATCAGTTCAGCTTTTGCTTCGGCGATTTTCTCCCGTGTTCCAAAAAATTCAATATGGGCATCATTGACATTGGTGATGATGCTGTAGTTGGGTTGAACAAGTTGGCCGAGAAAATCAAGCTCTCCTGCATGATTCATCCCCATCTCGATCACAGCCATCTCATCATCCTCAGCAATTTGGAGTAAGCTTAAGGGAACGCCGAGATGATTATTAAGATTTTTATATGTAGAGTAGGTTTTAAAGCAGGAGCGGAGAAGGTGGGCAGTCATATCCTTCGTAGTTGTTTTACCATTGCTACCTGTAACGGCGATGATACGAGTAGATAGGAGCTGGCGATAAGCAGCTGCTAAGGCTTGCAGTGCCTTCTCTGTATCGTCAATGAGAAAGACAGTGCAAGAGGGTGGGATGGTTTGAAGATAGGTGGAATCGGAGAGAATGATGGCATGAGCACCATTTTGGAGGGCATTAGGAATAAATACATGACCATCACGGGTACCGCTCGTCAAGGGAATAAACAGATTACCTGGTTCCACAAGGCGGGAGTCAAATTGAACACCATTCCATTCTTTATTCGTTCCTGCTTGAAGCACATGGAGATTCATGGTTGCTGCTAAGGCTTGTTGAAGCCATTCAAGTTGTAACATGGTCTTAACCCCTTTGCTAATATGTAACCCTTATTGTACAACAGCTGTGGCACTTTTTCATCTCTACTTTGCATGCTATAATGAATAAGCAGAACAGGTAGAAGGGAGGCAAAGATACCATGGTAGAGAACTGTATTTTTTGCCGCATCGTGAATCATGAGATTCCAGCTAAGATTATCTATGAGGATGACCAGGTCGTAGCTTTTCATGATATATCTCCCAAGGCTCCCGTCCATGTCCTTATTATTCCAAAGAAGCATATTCCTACGCTGGCTCATGTACAAGAAGAGGATTTGCCATTAATTGCTCACATTCACAAGGTAGTTCTTCAGCTTCAGCAAGAGCTAGGCTTACAGAATGGCTTCCGTCTCATTGCTAATTGTGATAAGGGTGGTGGCCAAGAAGTATTTCATCTTCACTATCATATGCTTGGCGGAGGCAAGATTGAAGCCTTCCCTGAGTAAAAAAGGGGCAACAATTTCATACAATTGTATTATTGTTGTTGACCTCAAAAACTACATTGGATAAAATGAATGATGAACCTTTTTGCGTATTGTTGAGCAAAAGGGACGTACTGGTTTGTTCGGAGGGAGGGAAATCAAGTGGCTGAAGTAAAAGTGCGGAAAAATGAATCCTTAGAGAGTGCTCTTCGTCGTTTTAAACGTTCCACTTCCAAAGATGGAATTATTCAAGAAGTAAGAAAGCGTAGTCACTATGAAAAGCCTAGTGTAAAACGCAAGAAAAAATCTGAAGCAGCACGGAAACGCAAGTATTAGGAGGGCATTTCATGGATTTACAGGAACAATTATCAACAGATATGAAGGAAGCAATGAAGGCGAAGGATAAAACTAGCCTATCTGTGATTCGTATGATTCGTTCCGCGCTGAAGTATGATGAGATTCAGCGGAAACGTCCATTAACAGACGATGAAGCACTAGCTATCGTGGTTCATGAAATGAAATTACGGCGTGACTCCCTCCAAGAGTATGAAAAAGCAGGTCGAGATGACCTGGTTGAACAAATTAACGAAGAGATGCGGATTATTGAGAAGTATCTTCCCAAACAAATGGATGAGGAAGAATTACGCCAACTGATACAAGCTACCATCGCTTCAGTTGGTGCCACCTCCAAAAAAGAGATGGGTAAGGTAATGGGTGCCATTATGCCAAAGGTAAAAGGACGTGCAGATGGTACACTTATTAATCGCCTAGTTCAGGAATACTTACAATAAAACGTAAAAGAGACGACCCACTGGGTCGTCTCTTTGCCTTTCTTAAGACTATTGAATTGTAATGGTATGGGTTGTCGTAGACGTGAGTCCATTGCTATCGGTCACAGTCAAGGTCACGGTGTAGGTACCAGCCTTGGTATACCGATGACGGATGAGTTTGCCTGTAACAGTATTACTTCCATCACCCAAATTCCATGTATACTCAGTGATTACTGGGTCATCACCAATTGCTTTGGAATCTGAAGCATCCAACACAACAGTCTTATTTACTCTTGCTGTAGGTGGAGCTTTAATCATGGCGATAGGTGGCTCACCTACTTGATCGCCAGGCTCTCCAGGCTCATTCCCTTCTTCAACGAAGAGGCGTCCTTCAGCGGTAGCTTCTGCTTTATTGCCTGCTTGATCTCGAACGCGGACAACGATGAGAGCGCCATTTAATTGAAGACCTGCAGGAACGACCCAGGTTCCTTCATAATGTCCAGCTTCAACCTCTGTCATAGTAGAACCATTGTTAGCTAGATCTATATTTAGATTCATATCCAACTCAATGGTGAAGGATGCATCTAAGCCTTCTTCACCATCGAAGGAGACGGTGAGGAGATCCCCATCCATTAAGTGCTGATCGGTGGCAGGCTGAAGGTTATTGATGGCTGGACCAACTAAATCAACGAAAATGGTTCGTGTCATTACGGTTTCATTACCTGCACGGTCCAGTGCTTTCACTGTGATTGTAAATTCTCCTTCATTCACCATGAGACGATGAGAGAAGGTGCCATCCTCATTCACTTCTGCTGCCTCTTCATTGACAAGGAGCGCAGTAAAATGCGGATCAATCACTTGACCTTCTACCCTTATCACTTCACTATTGACCTTCTGTTGGTCAGCAGGTGAGCTCACAGTTAGCTCTGGTGCAGCTTGATCCAAGGTAACTGTAATGGGTTGTGAGCGGTCTGTGACCTTACCATTCACCATCACCTCTGCAGTGAGGATGTTCTCGCCATCATGGAGTGTCGTCTCAACAGCGAATTGACCGTTCTCAATCAATCCTGTTCCTACTATCTCTTCTCCATTATAGAGTTGAATGGTGGCACCATCAGCAGGCGAAGTACCTTCAACGGTAATTAGCTGTTGATTGGTGTGTGCATCATTTACTGGTGAGGTAATGATGGGAGCACCCACTTCATAATTAACGATGGCACGGATCATGTAGTTTCCTTCATCTGCTGGTGAAGGACTCCATGCTCCATCAACCAATTGGTAAGAACGACCTGCATTCGGACCATTTTCATCGGTGCCTAATCCAGGTGCATTGGGATGAGGCTGTGTCTGGATATAGGCGATATAGAAATCACCAGAGGTCATGATGGTATGCTCACCTAGATCAACATGGGTCCAGGTGCCATCACGTTTTGCTGTGGCAGCAAATGGTCCGGCAAGCATCTTTCCAGGAGCACCACCTGCACCCGTGCTATCAAAAATGGCTACTTGGAAGGCAGTACCACCAGGCGTTGGCCAGGTTGTATCCCAGAAGCGGATGAGTGCACCAGCCACTTGGACTTGCTTGCCTTCTTCTGGACTCATGCGAACAGCCCATCCATTGCCTGCTTCGTAGAAGGCGCGAGCATTTTCTGCAGTGCCATCATCATATTTGATTTCACCAGGGTATCCGATAAAGGGCTTCAAGGCGACCTGTAATTGAATCGTCTCATTACCAATAATCTCAACGGTTACTTGTTTCGCACTATATTCAGAGGCATAGATGGATAAGGTATATGCTCCTTCTAGTGCTTCTAATTGGAAGCGGCCCTCATCATCTGTAGTTACAGGTGCGATTCTTGCATCTTCCAGCAAGGTTAAACGAGCATTTGCAATGGGTTGACCAGAGCGTTCATCAACGACAGTTCCTTCCACTAATCCCTTTGGAATGGGTTGTAGGAAGAAGTTTACCGTACTTGTACTATTATCTTGGATGGTAATTGGCTTCGTCTGTGGGTAGTACCCATAAGCTTCTGCTTGAACGGTAAAATCACCAGCCGAATGAACCATGGAGAACCGACCATTACTAGGATCAGTTTTCACACTACGACCTGATTCTAAGACGGTGACTGTTGCATGGGAAGGTAAGCTTTCTAGCCCAGGATCTGTGATGGGAAGTGCGTTGAGCTCAGCTTGAGGAGCTACGATTGTTCGATTGAGCTGAAATTCTAAAGAATGCTCAGCTTCTTTGCCCTTATTAAGGTCAGGTGTACCTGGGAGCTCTACTGGCTCAAATCGTTTTACTTTTGTCAGCGGATTCCCATCAGCATAGCTTGTAATCTTTACATCGTCGATATACCAGCCTAATTTATTCACACTACCATCGGATGTTAGGCGGAAGCGAAGTTGGATGGAATCACCAGCATAGGCATTAAGATCATGCCCAACCAATCGCCAATCCCTTCCATCGGTACTATGTGAATAGATAGCAAGGCGTTGCCATTCATCGCTATTGACTCGTTTTACTTCGAGGATTCCCTTATCCCATTGGCTAGAGGGAGTGCCTTCGATTTCATACCAGTGGAAGAAGGTTAGCGCAGCGTTGTTATAGTTGGTTAAGTCAATGACAGGGGAAAAGAGTGAGAAATCACTACTGCTATCATAGGTACCAGCTAAATTGGTTGCCCATACATTGGCACCAGAGATGGCAGAGTTCGGGCCAGATGTTGGCACACCGCGCTCCCACTTATCTTTAGTTCCGCTATGGGCCCAACCATTATCATCTTCACCTTCGAAGTTATCATAGAAGATGACGGTAGGTGCGATGATGGTTACAGAGGCTTCCTCAGAGTATGCACTTTCATTCTGACTGAAATCGATGGCTGTTACTACATAGTAGTAGGTTTGATCTTCTGTGATTGTCGTATCTTCATAGCTTGTGTTAGAAGTTGTTCCTAAGGCAGTATACGGGCCACCAGATTGATCACCACGATATACTTTATACTCTTTCACATCTTGGTCATTGGATGCATTCCAGGTGAGTCGTACATTACCTAACTCATTTCCAGTAGCTTGTAAATTGGTAGGTGCTGCTGGTGCTTCTTCATCTGCACCGATCAGGGCGATGTCATCAATATACCAGCCATCACGGGTTACAGAATTATCAGAGGTTTGATTAAAGAGAATGAAGATTTGTTGTCCTACATAGGGAGTTAAGTCGATAAACTCCTTCTTCCATCCATCGCTTAGTCCGGTATACTCTTTGATTTTTACAAATTCGTAATTACTGTTAGCACTGGCAATATAGACTGCGCCTTTATCGTAGTTGGTCTCAAGATTATACCAGTGATGGAAGGTTAAGAAGGCTGCTCGTGATTCACCTGTTAAATCTAATGGTGGCATGAGCAGGTAAGCATTCGCACCACTACTATAGGGACCTGATAGGTTGGTTGCCACTACCTTGGCACCAGAATATGCACTACCTGGTCCAGAAGTGGGTTCTCCCCATTCCCATGTACTATTGGTACCACCTGTAGAGAAGCCATAGAAATCATTCTCGAAGTCTTGGAAATATCCTGGGGTGACACCATTGGAGATCTCAATTTGGTAGGTGGCAGTTTTGAACCCATTATTTCCGTAATCGTTGACACGCAGATAATATTCCACACCCTCTGAAGAAAGAAGGCTCGCAGGAATGCTTCCTTCATAGGTGCCATTGCGGTAGTCGCCACTGGTCCGATTCATGGGAAGATAGGTCCAGTGACGATCTTTCTTGTTGCGAGCAAAAGCTTCTACATCTACAACGCCTACATTATCTGATACTTCAGCAATCAACGGAATATCCATGCCTGCAAAAGCAAAGGTGACTGGAGTATGGTTTAACACAGGTTCTTCTAAGTCATCACCTTCAACAAGTACGCGACCATTCAAAGCTCCTAATCCACTAACCACAGAGCCAACGGCTGCCTCTGCATTGATAATTCCATGACCATATCCATTGTTGGGAGCTTCAGGGAAGTTTGCATCGGTCAGTGGTGTGGCAGTATTCACAATAATCTCTTCAAGATCATCTACCGTTAAGGAAGGATTGGCCTGAAGAAGTAAAGCTGCTAGAGCTGTTGTATGAGGTCCTGCCATGGAGGTACCATTATAGTTCGCGTAACCTCCACCTGGAATCGAGGATCGAACAGCCACCCCAGGAGCTACTACCTCTGGCTTTAACTCACCATAAGGTGAAGGGCCTTGCAAGGAGAAGCTCGCCAATTTATTATTGATATCTGTAGCTCCGGTGGCGAAGGATTCAGGATAGTTAGCAGGATTGGCGACAGACCCTGGACCACCAGGATTTCCAGCACGGGTGTTTCCAGCGGAGAATTCTGGGAAGATCTGAGCATCACGCCAGGCTTGTACCATAGGACGGTACCATTCATCCATACCGGGACCGCCACCCCAAGAGTTATTCACCACATCAGGAGCCAATTCTGGATGGAGATTGCCTTGGGCATCTCGGGGCGCAATGATCCATTGGCCACCATCGAGGAGGATGGCATCGGTGGTAGATGGATTAAAAACACGTACAGCGATCCACTTTGCACCAGGAGCAACTCCGATTTGGTTACTGCCATCGGGCTCTGCTCCTACCATGGTTCCCATGGTATGGGTTCCGTGGCCATCGGTATCTGTTGGTAACCCACCGCGACGGCTGTGGGCGTCATACCAGCTGAGCTCTGGGTTCACTACATTCCCATTCGCATCGTAGCCTCGCCACATCCGTTGAACAGCGGGGTGATTGATATCCACGCCAGTGTCCAAGTTGGCAACCACAGTACCTGTTCCATCGATTCCCATTGCCCATGCTGATGGTGCATTAACAGAATAGAGATTCCAGCCGATGGGGTCGTTTTCAGGTTGGGCTGCAATTTCAAGCTCTGCTGCAGGTTCAGATCGGTCAAGGAAGCGTTCTTCATTAGGAAGAACCTTCGCAACTTCAGCGAAATTTGCAATCTCCTCCATCACTTCTTTTGTACTGGTGATGGCCATGGCATTCACAATAAAA
Organism: Rubeoparvulum massiliense; assembly: GCF_001049895.1. Classification (GTDB taxonomy): domain Bacteria; phylum Bacillota; class Bacilli; order Rubeoparvulales; family Rubeoparvulaceae; genus Rubeoparvulum; species Rubeoparvulum massiliense. The sequence continues at coordinate 94,230 of NZ_CVPE01000003.1, read as the reverse complement.
AAGCTGCGGTATTCCTTGACTTCACCTTCCTTTTGCTTTTTATCAAGATAGTGAGTCAACTGGATCTGTGTACGCTCAGAGGTTTCGCGTAAAGCGCTGACTACTGCTGAACGAACCGTTAGCTTTTGCTGTGCAACGCTCTCATTATTAGAGAGTGCACGTTCCTTAGCCAGTTGAGCCACTCGTGTTGTATCGGTCTGTTCTTCCATTTTAATGAGATACGTGACATACTTTTCATCATCAAACTGTGAGGCTAATTTTGCATCGATTTTTTCTGTGGCCAATTGTAATGATGAAACAGCATCTGCTTTGGCAGATGTGGATGAGGTAGCATATACAGTGGGTGCTAACGAAATCACCATGAGAATTGCCATCATCATTGAAACCAAGCGTTGCCATTTTGATTTTCTCAATCCGCTTCTTCCCCTCCCATTTTAATTTGACAAGAGTTGGTGAGACGCCTACGGTAAAAATCGGAACAGACTTATCTAGTTGCTGCTTTTGTTACATCCCTCCTTCTTGGTTTTAATTGGCCTCTTTTTTGCGTTCATCCAGTAATAAAAAAGAGCACCGAATTTCCAGTATATTACTTCAACATATTTTGGAAGAACCCTCCATAAATTCAGACAAGTAAGAAAATTAGTAAAATTTAACTATCAGGCGAGGTGATGTAAGAAAGAAGGCGGATGTTCCTGGTGGATGAGGATTGGGACATAAGGAGTCCTACCTGTTACCAGCTATGAAATTGGAATCTACCTTATCCAATGTGTAAATATCTGGTATAATAACGAAGAAACTGCTGGGTTATTAATACGTAGAATAGTACATGGGGAAATTATTCTTCATCGATCATGGGAAGGAAGGAGGTATCATATGATTGGGGAAAGAAGAATGACCCGTCTTACGACCATTTTCCTGCTCCTAGCATTAAGCTTTTTACTCCTAGGGTATCCAACATCAGAGGTTCAAGCGGAAAGGGGAGGAGAGCAGCTTGTCTATGTGGTAGAGCTTAATCAGCCCATTGAACGGGCGCTTCTCATCTACTTACAGCGCGCTTTTGCCGATGCGAAGGAAGCAAATGCAGATGCTATCATTATGGAGATTACAACACCTGGAGGTCGTGTAGATGTAGCAGGACAAATTGGGGAATTGATCCGTTCCTCTCAGGTACCCGTTACAGCATATATCAAGGGGGAGGCATTCTCTGCAGGGACTTATCTAGCTCTTAATGCTACACATTTGTTAATGGCTCCTGGAAGTACCATGGGAGCAGCTACACCAATTTATCTAACAGGGAATATGGCAGATGCAAAAGTCATGGCTGCATGGAAGGCCAAGATGACATCAGCAGCAGAAATGAATGATCGTGATCCGATTTATGCAGCTGCCATGGTAGACCCAGAGGTTGAGATTCCAGGGATTAGTAAGCAAGGGGAGGTCTTAACACTAAATCCAGGAATGGCCCAGGAGGTAGGGTATGCTGATGGGGTAGCCCAGAGTATTGATGAGGTTTTAGCATGGCTAGACTTCACTGTTGCTAGCATTGAAGAGATTCGCCCATCCTTTGCGGATCAACTAGCTAACTGGATTACCAATCCAATTGTTGCATCCATTTTATTAGTATTAGGGATCTTAGGGATTGTTGTAGAGCTATTGGTTCCTGGCTTTGGCATTGCCGGTGGAATCGGTGCTGTCTCCATGTTACTTTACTTCTTTGGCCATTATCTAGCTGGCTTTGCAGGGATGGAAACCATCATCCTCTTTATCATCGGTGTAATTCTTCTTCTCATTGAAATTTTTGTTCCTGGTTTCGGGATTTTTGGAGGACTCGGAATCATTTCATTGTTAATCAGTATTGTGTTGGCTGCAGCAAGTTCTGCACAGGGCTTACTCTATTTAGGAATTGCCATGGCTGTCACGATTTTTGCTAGTTTGGTCCTTATTCGAATCTATGGGGTGCGTAAGCTGTGGAATCGCTTTATTCTCCAAGATGAGCAGAAAAATGATGAAGGCTATGTTTCTGCAAAGCGAAGAGATGATCTCCTCCATCAAGAGGGGGTGACCATCACACCACTTCGACCTGCTGGCGTGATTCTAATTCAGGGTGAACGGGTGGATGTGGTATCTGAAGGCGAGTTTATTGCAGCTAATCAACAGGTAGAAGTGATTCATGTGGATGGAGGTCGTATTATCGTTCGACCTACTCGAAAAAAGAACGAGGATTAGAAAGGGGTATTATTGATGCCTGGAGTTATTGAGTTAACGACCATATTGATGGTGGCTGTTATTATCATTGTACTTGCCATATTTTTTACCTTTGTTCCTGTGATGCTCTGGATTTCCGCCCTCGCATCTGGGGTACGTGTTGGCATATTGACACTTGTTGGGATGCGCCTGCGTCGGGTCGTTCCTTCAAGAATTGTGAATCCTTTGATTAAGGCACGCAAAGCAGGGATTGACTTAACCACCAATCAACTAGAGAGTCATCATCTTGCAGGTGGTAATGTGGATCGAGTTGTAGATGCCTTGATCGCTGCGCAACGTGCCGATATTCCTCTTGGATTTGAGCGGGCGGCAGCTATTGATCTTGCTGGTCGTGATGTGTTGCAGGCTGTGCAGATGAGTGTCAATCCGAAGGTGATTGAAACTCCCGTTGTTTCTGCTATGGCCATGGATGGAATTGAAGTGAAGGCACGTGCTCGTGTTACTGTTCGTGCTAATATTGATCGTCTTGTGGGTGGAGCAGGTGAAGAGACAATTCTTGCTCGTGTAGGTGAAGGGATTGTCACTACAGTAGGCTCGTCCGTCCATCATAAAGATGTATTGGAGAATCCTGATAAAATTTCGCAAACGGTGTTGAATAAAGGATTGGATGCAGGCACTGCCTTCGAGATCCTCTCCATCGATATTGCAGATGTGGATGTAGGTAAAAATATTGGTGCGAAGCTCCAGACTGATCAAGCAGAGGCAGACAAGCAAATTGCTCAAGCTAAAGCAGAGGAACGACGTGCCATGGCGGTTGCCCATGAACAGGAGATGAAGGCCAAGGTTCAAGAAATGAAGGCCAAGGTGGTAGAAGCGGAAGCAGAGGTACCTCTTGCCTTAGCTGATGCCTTACGGAATGGAAAGATGGGTGTCATGGATTATGTGAACTACCAGAATATTTTAGCTGATACTAATATGCGCCAGTCATTCGGTCAAACGCCAGATTCATCCCATGGTGATCGGAAGAAATAGAAGAATGAACGGAACAGCCTTGGGGGGTGTACGCAGTGAGTACGATTTTGATCATCATAGCGCTTTACTATTTGATTCGTAATGTAAGAGGTGCCATAATATCTGGAATGGAATCACGTCAAAGGGTTCAAACAAGTACACCAAGACCGGTTCAAAGGTCAGTTCAAACGCAGACATCGCTCAGTCGCCCTACTCAAACACGGGAGCCCTATACTTCAAGCCGTCGAGTAACTACTGTTGTGACAGAGGAAATGGACGAAAGTGACCAGCGTGAGATGAAGGGATCTTTCCAAGGACGTAATGAAAGTCAAGAGCAGCACGGATTCATTGCAGATCTAGAAGATGATCATGGGAAGGAACACGAGGGAATAACTTTTGATCAGGCACGTCAGGGTATGATCTGGTCGATTATTTATGGGCCTCCCCGTGCCCACCGCTCCCTTTCTTCGGAACGACTTCATCCATAATCCCTTCCTTGAGATCAAGCATAACCCCCTTTTTTCCTGCATATCTATGTGGGGAAAAGGGGGCTTTTTGATGGGAAAGTGGAGCCGCCGTCTACAACGGTTCACAACAGATATTCTAAACATACCGGAAGATGCCATTCTGAATCTGCCACGAATCACGGTAATTGGTACATACCAGGCTTATATTGAGAATCATCACGGAGTGCTTATCTTTAACGATGATGAACTCCGTTTATTACTAAAGAATGGACAACTCCGAATTGCTGGAAAGAATCTATCCATTCGCACCATTTATAAAGAGGAACTATTTCTTGAAGGTGAGATTACAGCTATGGAGTTTTTGTCAATTTAGGAGGGGAAACCAGTGTGGAGTGAAAGAATCATTCATTGGTTTAAAGGGAGTATCTGTGTTGTGGTAGATGGGCTCTATCCTGAGCGTGAGCTAAACCGTTTGGTGATGGAAGGAATTCCTTTATGGCAGGTGAAACGTCTTTCACAGCGTCGGCTCCAGTTCTGGATGAGCCGTCAGGATTTTTCAAAGCTCCGTCGTTTGCGGAGACGTAGAGAAGTGAAGATACATATTATAAAGAAGCAAGGCGTGCCGTTTCGCTTGCGTGCATTAAAACGGCGCAATGGCATCGTCATAGGTGCTCTTTTTTTTCTCATCTCCATGTACATGCTCTCTCAGTTGGTATGGAAGATCGAGGTGGAAGGAAATGAACGTATTTCCACCCCGCAGGTACGGCAAGTTGCCGAGGAACTGGGTATTAAACAGTGGGAATGGATCAGGCGAGTCAATGATGTAAAACGAATGGAGCTCGCCTTACGGGAGGCCTTACCCGATGTATCATGGGTTGGATATACCATTGAGGGAACCACAGTGCGTATTACCATTGTGGAAAAGGTGCGTCCAGAAGCATTACCCAACCAACCGCAGCATCTTGTTGCAACGAAGAAGGCTCGCGTCCATCGGATCATCGTGACGAAGGGACGTGCTGTAATCAATGAGAACACCTGGGTAGAGCCAGGTGATATCTTAATCTCCGGTTATTTGCCCCAGGGTGGCATAGAGGGGGAGGGTACTGGGACAGAGCAGTTAGTCATGGCTGAAGGGAATGTGATGGGAGAGGTATGGTATGAAGCTGAGGTTGAAGTACCACTTACTCAGCAGATTCAAACCTTCACAGGAGAGAAACAGAAGGTGACTTCTTTACTATTGGGAGATTATCAGATCGGCTTTCATGGTCAAGAGGATGTGCCATATGATCGCTTTGAAAAAAGAGAAGAATCACAGTTTCTTAACATCTTTGGCTGGCGTATTCCCTTAGGAATGAAGAAGGAAGTCTATTGGGAAACGCAGGAATTACAACAGGAACGCAGTGTTGATGAAGCGATTGATCTCGGCAAGCGACAGGCAAAGGAACAATTGAATCGGGCAATAAGCGGTAAAGGAGAGATTCTCGAGGAGAAAATTTTACAACAACGGGTAGAAGGTGGTAAAGTAACGTTAAGGTTTCTCTATGTTGTAATGGAGAACATTGCAAAACCAAAGCCGATTATTCCATAATAGAGGTAGCTGTAATAAAAATATATGTAAGGGGAATGAAACTGTTTGCAAGAGCAAAAGAACCAAATCAAAATTAGTTTTGATAGTGTTGAAGAAGGACAGCTGGTTACGGGCCCGCAAGATCAGTATTTAAAATTGATTGAAGCATCTACAAATGCAAAGATTGTTTCAAAAGGTACAGAGGTCATGATTGAAGGGGAAGAGAAACAATGTGCGGTGCTTGATCATCTCTTCCGCGTACTGATTCAACTTGTTCGTCAGGGCTCGCCATTACATCCCCGTGATATTCAATATGCCATTCGGCTTGCGCAACACTTTGAAGCGGATCAGTTACTGGAGTTATTTCAGGATGTGATCCTTGTTACGCAGAAGGGGAAGGCCATTCATCCCAAGTCATTAGGCCAACGTCACTATATCTCCATCATCAAAAAGAAGGATATTGTATTTGGGATCGGCCCAGCAGGTACTGGAAAAACCTATTTGGCGGTCATGATGGCTGTACGTGCGCTGAAGGAGAATCAAGTAAAGCGCATTGTCTTAACGAGGCCTGCAGTGGAAGCAGGTGAAAGCCTAGGCTTCTTACCAGGTGATATGCAAGAGAAGGTTGATCCCTATCTCCGTCCACTATATGATGCACTATTTGATGCACTCGGTGCTGATCATGTTGCACGCTTAATGGAACGTGGTGTCATCGAGGTTGCTCCACTTGCCTATATGCGTGGACGCACACTGGAGGATTGTTTTGCGATTCTAGACGAAGCACAAAATACAACGCGAGAACAAATGAAGATGTTCTTGACACGTTTGGGTTTCGGCTCCAAAATGGTAATAACTGGCGACATTACACAAATCGATTTGCCAAGAGGTAAAGCCTCAGGTTTAGTTGAAGCGATCCATCTACTTCAAGCAATTGATGAAATTGGAATTATTCAATTCAGTGCAATGGATGTAGTTCGACATCAATTAGTACAACAGATTATCGATGCTTATGAAGCCAAACCGGAGTAAATCCGCCCATGTTTGGAGATGAAAAACATGAAGAAAGTAGAAAAAACGAATAAAGAGAGGAAGAAAAAAAGCGAAAAGATCTCGATTTTGGCTGTCTGGAAACAGCATCCTGCTATTCGCTTACTCCTATTTGTCGCCCTTGGACTGGTGATGTATCTCTTGTTTTTCGATGCAGTAAAACCTGTTGTCTATCACTTTAACGTCAATGATACTTACATGGGAGATACGGAGATCCGTGCTCCTAGAACAGTGGTTGACGAAGAAAAGACAGCAGATGCCAGAGAACAAGCAGCCAAGCGTGTTCAGCCTGTTTATACCTTAGAGGATAGTAAATTAAGGGAACAGCTTCAGCAATTGGAGAATATTTTTGCTGCAGTGAAGGAGATTAACTCCAATGATGAGTTAAGTCGGGATGAACGTGTCACACAGATTCAGAATGCCATTCCTTTTCAGCTATCTGAGGAATCCTATCAAACATTAGCTACCATTCCCCCAGAGATCTTACCTTCAATCAAGGTACCAACTACAGATCTAGTTATGGAAGTGATGTTGCCAGGTATTCGTCAATCCTCAGATGAAGATATGCAACAAGCGCTGCAGTATATTAACGAAAAATTAGCTGTTAATGAATTGCGGAGTAATTACCGTAAGGTGGTACAAGAGCTTGCCAAAGCAAGTGTTGTACCCAATGAGCTCTATGATCAACAAAAAACAGAAGAGCTACGGCAGCAGGCCATGGACAATGTTGAAGAGATTACGGTCTCTGAAGGTGAACTTCTGCTTAAAAGTGGTCAGATTATTACCAATGAGATTTATCGCAATCTAAAGCTTGTAGGACTTCTAGAGACAGAAACCAATCCATTTCTCTATATCGGGACATTTCTTACTGCCCTCCTGGTACTAGCGACGATCTATAGCTATCTTTATTTAATCCATCCCCGGCTCCAATTAGATAATAAGGGACTCACCATGTATGTGGCCATTGTTATTTTAGCCTTGCTTGTAATGGCGATATTCCAACTGGGCTTGAAGTTGAACTGGAGCCATATCGGTTTTATTGTTCCTGGGATTTTTGCCATCATCTTAACGATGCTCTATTTTGATAGCCAACTTGCGCTCTTTACAGCGGTGATTTTATCGCTTTTCACCAGCGTGATGTTTAATGAGCAACTTGGTCAGATTCTAGATTTTCGTTATGGCTTTTCGATGATGGTAAGCTCAATTACAGCCATCGTCTTTCTCCAATGGTTACGGCAGAAGAAAAGTAAAATTCTAATCGTTGGTTTAATGATTGCTTTAGCCAATATGATCAGTATTGTAACCATCTCCATGCTGGAGGGGGGACCTTCTGGTTGGTCAGAGCTATGGGATCAATTAGTTTTGGGATTAGCCAGCGGTTTTATCTCTTCCGTTCTTGCAATGGGAATTATGCCATTCTTTGAAACGATCTTTGGCATTCTCTCTGATGTAAAATTAATTGAACTATCCAATCCCAATCATCCATTACTACGGAAACTGCTTTTAGAGACACCAGGAACCTATCACCATAGTGTAATGGTGGGCAATCTGGCGGAGGCTGCCGCTGAGGCAATCCAGGCTAATGGTCTACTTGCCCGAGTGGGCTCGTACTATCATGATGTGGGAAAAATGAAGCGGCCACGCTTCTTCATTGAAAATCAGATGGGTGGAGAGAATCCTCATGATAAAATCTCTCCCTCCTTAAGTAAAACCATTATCATCGCTCATCCTTATGATGGTGTGGAAATGTTAAAGGAGTATCGAATTCCTAAGGCGATACAAGATATTGCTGAACAGCATCATGGTACGACATTGCTACGATACTTTTACCATAAGGCGAAGGAGCAATCGGAACAGCCTATTCAGGAGAGCGATTTTCGCTATCCTGGACCCAAGGCGCAATTTAAAGAGGCGGCCATCGTTGGGATCGCTGACTCTGTAGAAGCAGCAGTGCGCTCTTTATCCAAGCCTACACCTGAAAAGATCGAATTGATTGTGCATAAAATCGTGAAGGATCGTTTAGAGGATGGTCAGTTTGATGAGTGCCATCTTACCTTGAAGGAGTTAGATATCATCACAAAGACCATTCTGCAGACTTTACATGGCACCTTTCATTCACGGATCGAGTATCCCGATGAGAAGGATGTAACACCACAATTGAATCTCCCAAAACAGGGTAAAGAAAAAGGAGTATGACGAGCATGAGCTTAACCATCTATCTAGAGAATGAAGTACCCGATCTTGTAAGCGAAGAAGAAAATGCAGAGATTGAACAACTGATCGAAACTGTATTGCAACGAGCCTCTGAGTTGGAGGATGAGGCGGGAGAGGTTTCTGTTACCCTTGTGGATAATGAGATGATTCACCAATTAAATCTACAATATCGTCAAGTGGATCGTCCTACGGATGTTCTTTCCTTTGCCCTTGATGAAGAAGGGGAGGGAGAACTAGATATTATCTACGAAGAGGATGAATTAGAGGAGAATGGAGAGATTCCGCGATTACTTGGGGATATTATTATCTCCATCCCCAAGGCAAAGGAACAAGCTGAGGAGTATGGACACTCATTTCATAGAGAGTTGGCCTTTCTTGCTGTTCATGGCTTCCTGCACTTAATCGGCTATGATCATGAGGTGGAAGCAGCAGCGCAAGCCATGTTTGCTCGTCAGGAGGAGATCTTACAATCCTGCAATATTACAAGATAAAATCGTCAAGGCTTGATGATTATTGTTCGTCGAAGCTAGATTAGGCAACCATTCTGTTGTGAAAGGGGATTTAATGTAAGCGTGAAACAGCTGCGCACCTATCTCGTGATGGGCTTTCTGGTTTTGTTGCCCATGATTGCAACCATCTACGTGATTCAGTTTATCTTTGTTTTTGTCGATCGTGTTTTGGGCTCTTTTATGACGGAGCTACTTTTTTTCTTGATACCAGGGGTTTCTGCAAGCGACCTTCATTTTGAATTGTTCGGCTTGGAATATAGCGAGCGCATTCCTGGTTTAGGCTTTATCGCAGCCATCCTTCTGCTCATTGGTGTTGGGATGGCAACACGAAGCTTTTTGGGACGCCAAATCCTCCGTTTAACAGAAGTGATTTTTACCAGAATCCCTATCGCTCGGAGCATTTACTCGACGGTCCAACAGATCGTCTCGGCCTTTAGCCAAGAAAGGACGAGCTTTCAAAGTGTGGTATTGGTAGAATATCCACGGAAGGGTGTTTATACCGTTGGATTTTTAACCGGCAATCATGACGGGGAAATCAGACGACGTACCTTTTCTAACGCGATTAGCGTCTTTCTGCCCACGACTCCTAATCCAACCTCTGGTTGGCTCGTGATTGTACCAGAGGATGATGTGATCTTCTTAAAGATGTCTGTAGAGGATGGACTGAAATTTATCATCTCAGGTGGTGTTGTAGCGCCACCCAATGATGAGGAGATGAGTAAGGAAGAGAAGGAGCAGGCAGTTGAAGCACAGATTGAAGCGCAGATGATGGAATGGAATAAAAATGCTGAAGCAGAGAAGATTCCTGTATCCGCAAACGCGAAAAGGTAGGAGGCATTTCGATGAAGCATCAATATACAACTGAAGCATTGATTGAAGAAGCGAAAAATGCGAGAGAGAAGGCCTATACACCCTACTCCCATTTTCAAGTTGGCGCAGCCATTGAGACGGAGGATGGTGAGATTTTTCATGGCTGTAACATCGAAAACGCTGCATACAGCTTGTGTAATTGTGCAGAACGTACAGCAATGTTTGCAGCTTATGCAGCAGGCAGCCGGAAATTTAAACGCTTAGCAGTGGTGGCTGCTACAGAACGCCCTGTCTCTCCATGTGGTGCATGTCGCCAGGTGATGGCAGAGCTTTGTGCCCCTGAGATGCCCGTTATTTTGGCGAATTTAAAAGGGGATACGCTGGAAACTACGGTAGCCCAGCTTTTACCGGGTGCCTTTATTCAGGAGGATCTTCATGGAAGCAGGAAATAATTACCGTTCAGGATTTATTGCACTAATTGGTCGTCCCAATGTCGGAAAGTCCACCTTGATGAATCAAATGGTAGGGAGTAAAGTGGCTATCATGTCAGACAAGCCACAAACAACGCGCAATCGGATCCGGGCCATTTATACCGATGATGCAGGACAGGCCATCTTTATTGATACGCCAGGGATCCATAAGCCTCGCTCAGCCCTTGGACATAACATGGTTCGAGTTGCCTTAGATACCCTGTCTGAGGTAGATTTAATCCTCTTTGTCATCGATGTTACACAAGAGTTAGGCGGTGGCGATCAGTTCATTCTTGAACAACTACGGAATGTAGATACACCGGTCTTTCTCATCTTGAATAAGATTGATCAAGTACACCCTACTCAATTATTACCGGTGATTGATCAGTATCGTACGCTCTACTCATTCGCAGAGATTGTTCCTGTTTCAGCCTTGAATGGGAATAATGTAGAGACTCTCCTTCAGGTGATCATGCAGTATCTCCCAGAGGGACCCCAATTCTACCCAACTGACCAGGTTACCGATCATCCAGAACGATTCATCATCGGTGAATTGATTCGTGAAAAAACATTACAATTAACCAGTGATGAGGTTCCTCATTCTATCGCAGTGGTAGTGGACCAAATTGAACCAGGAGAGCGGGAGGATGTGGTGGTGGTGCATGCTACCATCTATGTAGAACGCCCTTCCCAAAAGGCGATTGTTATCGGTAAGCAAGGCAAGATGCTACAGGAGATCGGCACACGTGCTCGCCAAGATATTGAACGCTTACTTGGAAGTAAGCTGTTTCTTCATCTTTGGGTACGCGTAAAGAAGGATTGGAAAAATCGTGAAGATATCTTGCGGGACTTTGGCTATTTTGAAGAGGAGTAGTAAAATACTTTAGCAAATTTTCCAAGGCATAGAGTGACGGGTTGGCTCAAACTCTATAGGATAGAAGAGGTAATCGACTCTTCACGAATTCATTCCCTGCGAAAGGATGATCAGCATGAATGAACTATTGTGGAGACTCTTTACATCCACTGGAGATATCCAGAGTTATTTGTTATATAAAGAGCTTGAACGTATATCCTGTCATCAATCGAACGCAGAGGAAAAACAGACTGTGCTGAGCCTGTCCATGCAACAGGAAGTATTTTAGATCATACATAGTGGAGAGGATAGATCTTGTTAATTAAAGTAGAGGGAATTGTGATACGTACAGTTCCTTATGGGGAAGCCAATGTGGTACTCACTCTGTTAACGCAAGATCGAGGGAAGCTTGCAGTAATGGCCAATGGAGCGAAGCGGGGGAAGAGTAAGCTACGAGCGGCCTCCCAGCTATTTTCGCAGGGGATCTTTTTGCTCTTTGCTGGCAAAGGGATGCCCTCGCTGAATCAAGCAGAAGTGCTTCATTTCTTTCATCTTCAGGAAAATATAAGGCAAACCGCCTATGCTTCCTATCTATGTGAATTGGTTACGCGACTTATCCCGGATCATGAACCCAATCCAGCGCTCTATGATCTTTTACTTACCATGCTGCAATATCTTGAAGAAGGTAAGGACCCGGATATCATCGGCCGAATCTTTGAAATGAAAGTGCTAAACTCCATCGGCTTGCAGCCTGAATTGACCAGCTGTATTCACTGTAGGAGCACAGCGCCACCCTTTCTGTTTAGTATTAAAGAGGGTGGCTTACTCTGTCAGCAATGCATTGCTCACGATCCCTATGCCATTGGCATCTCTGAAGCGACACAGAAGCTTTTACGCTTATTTCAAGTGATGGATTCCCATCGTGTTGGCGCCATCGCAGTGAAACAGGAAACACAGAAGCAAATGGCGCAGCTCATGTCACGATTTATCGAAGAACATACCGCTGTACAATGTAAATCTCGTGCTTTTATTGAACAGCTAGACCGCAATGGTCTGTAATGGGGGTCACTCGTAGGGATACGAGTGACCTTTCTGATTCAGCACAGTTAGCTGAATTCATCCAAGGGAACAAATGTGAAATCTTTCATTCTGCCATACAATTTTCACACTTATGGTTTCCTATTAGGCACAAATGTAATATACTATTCATGAAAAGTATGACACAATTGTTTTCGTCAAAGGTGGTGAGTCCCATCCGTTTAAGTGAACGTCAAGAATTGATTATCGAGATCGTAAAAAAACAAGGCCCCATTACAGGCGAACAGATCGCAGAGCAATTGAATTTAACACGTGCAACATTGCGTCCTGATCTAGCCATTCTGACCATGGCTGGTTTCGTTGAAGCGAGACCTCGCGTGGGGTATTTTATAGGCAAGAATAGTAATGTCCGCCTTTATGCAGCACAATTAGAGAATCAGTTAGTGAAGGACTATAAAGCGCATCCCATCGTCATCAATGAGTCTGCATCGGTCTATGATGCCATTGTACAACTCTTTCTTGAGGACGTGGGTACCTTATTCGTTCTGAATAAAGAGGGGCAGCTGGCAGGTGTGATCTCTCGTAAGGACTTATTACGGGCAGCCATTGGTAACAAGAGTTTAGAGGAACTACCTGTTAGTATTATTATGACGCGTATGCCGAATATTGTTACGATTTTTCCTGAAGAGACACTCCTTGACGCTGCAAAAAAATTGATTAATAACGCTATCGATTCATTACCTGTGGTTCGTCGTGTAGGTCAAGGCGAAAATACATATGAGGTAATGGGTCGGATCACGAAGACCACCATCACACGTGCTTACGTGGAGTTACTGGATGATGAATCCATTTAGGGAGGGATATCCAATCAGCGCGAATGAGAAGATTGTTTATGTTGTTTCTGACTCTGTAGGTGAAACAGCAGAATTTGTGGTGAAGGCGGTTGCTAGCCAGTTTAATGGTGGCCATGTTGATATCCGCCGTTATTCCTATGCTGTTGACCCAGATGATATAGAGGATGTTATTCAACTGGCAAAGGAACATCAGGCCATTATTGCTTATACGCTGGTCATACCAGAATTAAAAGCAATCCTTGATGAACGTGCAAGCAAGGAGGGTGTGAAGGCCGTCGATCTGCTCAACCCCTTGATCGATGCTTTTCGCGAATTCTTTGCTGTGGAGCCAAAGCATGAACCAGGCTTGATGAGAAGACTGGATGATGATTATTTCCGCCGTGTAGAAGCCATTGAGTTTGCTGTAAAATATGATGATGGTCGAGATCCACGGGGGATCCTCCGTGCAGATCTTGTCCTGCTAGGCGTTTCACGTACTTCAAAAACACCTTTATCCATGTATTTAGCCCATAAGCGTTATAAGGTAGCCAATGTACCCATCGTGCCAGAGGTGGCTCCTCCCGATGAGTTATTTCAGGTTCCGCGCAATCGTTGTGTCGGTCTGATTATTTCTCCAGATAAGCTGAATCAGATTCGCACCGAGCGTCTAAAGTCATTAGGGTTAACTTCTCAAGCCAATTACGCTAGTTTTGAGCGGATCCTTGAAGAATTGGAATATGCAGAAAAAGTGATGAAGCGGGTAGGTTGCCCCATTATCGATGTATCCAACAAAGCAGTAGAAGAGACAGCAAGTTTAATTATCGATATCTTAAATCGGGGAAGGAGTTACACAGAATGAGCAAGAAGTATGTTTACCTATTTCAAGAAGGACGCAGTAACATGCGTGATTTGTTAGGAGGAAAGGGTGCCAATCTAGCAGAGATGACCCATATTGGTCTACCAGTACCTCCAGGCTTCACCATCTCCACAGAGGCTTGTAATGCATACTACGAGTATGGTAAGCAATTGACCGAGGAGATGCGTGATCAAGTGATGACTGCCCTCCGTCAATTGGAAGAGACCACAGGTAAGCAATTAGGGAATGTAGAGAATCCATTATTGGTTTCTGTACGTTCTGGTGCTGCCATCTCCATGCCAGGGATGATGGATACGGTTTTGAATCTAGGTTTAAATGACGAAACCGTTGTTGGCTTAGCTCGCTTAACTCAGAATCCTCGCTTCGCCTATGACTCCTATCGTCGCTTTATCCAGATGTTTAGTGACGTGGTATTGGGCGTGGATATGTACCATTTCGAGCACCTATTGGAGGGAGTTCGTGAGGCCAAGGGCTATTCAGCAGATCCGGAGATGACTGCTGAAGACTGGCAAGAAGTGATTGTAGAGTATAAAAAGATCGTAGAAAAACAGATTCGCAAGCCATTCCCCCAAAATCCTATGGAGCAATTATTCTTAGCCATTAATGCGGTGTTTGAATCCTGGAATAATCAACGTGCCATCGTCTATCGGAAATTAAACAAAATCCCTGATCATATTGGAACAGCTGTTAATGTCCAAAGCATGGTCTTCGGGAATATGGGGAATGATTCTGGTACTGGCGTGGCCTTTACTCGTAATCCTTCTACAGGTGAGGCTGTTCTCTACGGGGAGTTCCTAATCAATGCCCAAGGTGAGGATGTAGTTGCCGGTATTCGTACACCTGAACCGATTGCCCAGCTTGAGCAGGAGATGCCTGCTGTATTCCAGCAATTTAAAGAGGTATGTACCCGACTAGAGCAACACTACAAGGATATGCAGGATATTGAATTTACCGTGGAACATGGTAAACTCTATTTCCTCCAAACTCGGAATGGTAAACGGACAGCACAGGCTGCCATCCGTGTTGCAGTAGAGATGGTAGAGGAAGGGATCATCGATAAGGAGACCGCACTCTTACGTGTAGACCCTGATCAATTGAATCAATTACTCCATCGCCGTATCGATGAATCTGCAGAAAAGAACGTCATGGCCAAAGGGCTTCCTGCTTCCCCAGGGGCAGCTACAGGGAAAGTGGTATTTGATGCAGACGAAGCAGAAGAACTGGGCAATGCTGGTGAAAAAGTAATCTTAGTTCGCCCTGAAACAACACCGGATGATATTCATGGTATCGTTGCAGCTCAAGGGGTTGTAACCAGCCGTGGTGGGATGACGAGTCATGCTGCTGTAGTAGCACGTGGGATGGGTAAGGCTTGTATCTGCGGTTGCGAAGCGATTCAAATTGATCTAAAAGCACAACGCTTCCATGTAGGTAGCCTAGAAATCCATCATGGTGACATCATCTCCATCGACGGAAGCACAGGTGAAGTCATGAAGGGTGCTGCGAAGATGGTTGATCCTGAGCTATCACCACAATTCCAACAATTACTTGGCTGGGCCGATGAGGTACGTCAATTGAAGGTCTTTACCAATGCGGATACACCTCATGATGCTTTGAAAGCACGGGAATTTGGAGCTGAGGGTGTAGGACTATGCCGTACCGAGCATATGTTTATGGATCCTGCCCGTCTTCCTATCGTTCAAGAGATGATCTTAGCTGAAGATGATGAAGCTCGGAAAGTGGCATTAGATCAATTATTGCCCATGCAGCAAGATGATTTTGAAGGCATCTTCCGCGCGATGGAAGGACTACCTGTTACCGTTCGTCTTCTTGACCCACCATTACATGAATTCTTACCAGACTTTGAAGATCTATTAGTAGAAATTACAAAATTACAGATTACAGCACCTCAAAGTGAAGAATTGAAAGAGCTTGAACAGATGATGCGCAAGGTTCGTCAATTAAAAGAGATGAATCCCATGTTAGGAAATCGCGGTTGCCGTCTTGGCCTTCTTCATCCTGATATTTATGAGATGCAGGCGAAAGCGATCTTCTACGCTGCTGCAACCTTAATTAAAGAAGGGACAGCAGTCTATCCAGAGATCATGATCCCATTAGTTGGTCATGTTCATGAGCTTCAAATTTTACGTGAAGTTGTTGAGAAGGCTGGAGCGATGGTCATGGAAGAGACAGGGGTTACCATTTCCTATGCAATCGGTACAATGATTGAGCTACCACGTGCTGCGCTCACTGCCGATCAAATTGCTACCCAAGCAGATTTCTTCTCCTTCGGGACCAACGACTTAACACAGACTACCTTTGGCTTTAGTCGCGATGATGCTGAAGGTAAGTTCCTACAAACCTATATTGAGCACAAGGTTCTTCCTGAGAATCCCTTTGCTGTTCTCGATCAAGAAGGTGTTGGTAAATTGGTTGAAACAGGAGTTCGTCTCGGACGTCAGACGAAGCCGAACCTCAAAGCGGGTATCTGTGGTGAGCATGGTGGCGAAAAGAGCTCCATTGATTTTTGCTATCGAGCTGGCCTCAATTATGTAAGCTGCTCTCCATATCGTGTGCCTTTAGCACGTCTTGCAGCAGCACAAGCCACCATCCGCAATGCAAAATAATTGACGGGTAGACTAGAATGGTGTATATTAATTTCGTTTGTAATGGAATACTCCTTTACTAAGGAGTATTCTGTTTTTTATGAATCACCACCAAGTTCTTTTTATTTTTTCATGCAGGAATATTAGCAGTGATGTCGAAATCACAGAAAGAAGCCATCGAGCAACATTTATTTCTAGTTCATGGGAAAAGGATTTTTGTTGAATTTTGACGAATATGAAAGTAGAGAGAAACTCAGGATGAAGAGGGATACTGTATAAGTAAGGTGATGAGATTGACAAAACTGATTCCTCAAGAATTGGTGGAACAAGTACGGCAAGCCCATGACATCGTAGATGTGGTGAGTCAATACGTCCAACTTAAAAAAAGTGGGCGTAACTATTTCGGACTTTGCCCATTTCATTCTGAGAAGACCCCATCATTTTCAGTGGCTCCTGATAAACAAATATACTACTGTTTCGGGTGTGGCAAAGGGGGGAATGTTCTTTCATTTTTAATGGAGATTGAAGGGCTTACCTTTCAAGAGGTGGTTAAAGATCTGGCTGATAAAGCAGGTATCTTGCTTCCACAGTTGGCTGAACGTGATGACAATCATGCTCATAACCAAGGGAAGAATCAAATATATGAGGCCTATACGCTAACAGCCAAATATTATAATTACTTATTGGAAGAGACACCATATGGTCAAATGGCACGGGAGTATGCCAAAACTCGCGGACTGGAACCACTAACCATTCAAGAGTTCCAAATCGGCTATGCCCCCAATGATTGGGAATCACTGGCCAATTTACTAAAGAGACGTGGCTTTCCTTTGCCACTCATGGTTGAGGCAGACCTTCTTGCTCGTCGTGAGTTTGATCATAAAGTATATGACCGTTTTCGCCACCGCTTAATCTTCCCGATTCATGATCATCGGGGGAGGGTAATCGGTTTGGGCGGAAGAACGCTGGGAGATGGTCAACCGAAGTACTTAAACACATCGGAGACACCCATCTTTCATAAGAGTCGCATCCTCTTTAATTTCCATCGTGCTCGTCAAGCCATTCGGCAAGAGCGAAAAGTGATCCTCTTCGAGGGATATGTGGATGTGGTCTCAGCATGGCAAGCAGGGATCCGAAACTGTGTGGGTACTTTGGGAACTTCATTGACGCCAGAACATGCTCAGATCTTAGCACGTCAGGTGGATCAAGTGATTCTCTGCTTTGATGGTGACTCAGCAGGTGTTGATGCAGCCAATCGTGCAGCAGGGATTCTTGAAGAAGCAGGAGTATTTGTAAAGATTGCTCAGCTTCCTGATGGTATGGATCCCGATGAGTATCTACGCAAGAATTCGTCCGAGTCATTTCAAAAGCAAATTATTGATACGGCACTACCTGTAACAGCATTCCGATTAAATTACTTAAAAAAAGGGAAGAACTTGAAGGATGAGGCAGAATTACGTAAGTTTATGGACGATGCGTTAACGGAGATTTCACGTTTACGCCACGCTATTGAACGTGATCATTATCTTCGTCAGCTTGCTGATGAATTCTCCTTCTCCCTCGATGCATTAAAACAGGAGCAGTATCATATATATCGACGAACGCAAAAAATGGAAAAGAATAGGGATAACAATAAGCAAACGTGGAATAATAGTAGCAATTATACTTCACGAGCGATTCAAGGAAAAAGAAAACCTGCCTATTATTATGCGGAGCAGCATTTATTGGCGCTGATGTTTTATAATCGTCATTTAATACGCCAGGTCGAAGAGAAGATTGGCGGGCAATTCAATGTGGATCAATTTGCAGCCATCGCTGCTTATCTATATAGCTATGAAGGTGATAAGGATGAAGTGGATGTGGCGAGCTTTATCCAATCCCTCCCTGACACCGAGTTACAGAATACGGCCTCACAAATCGCAATGTTGGATGTGAATCTGGAGGTTTCGGATCAGGTGATTAAAGATTATATGATTCAGATTTTATCTTACCCGAAATGGGCAGAGATTGAACGGTTAAAAAACGAGGCGAAACAGCTGGATAAGGTTGGAGAAGCTGGACGAGCCGCAGAACTTTTTGAACAGGTGATTCGATTGGAAAAGGAATTGAAACAGTGGCAGAAGCAAGATTCCTGTGGAAGGAGGGAAGAAAATGCCGAATGAACACTCCGAAATGGGGCACTCCTTGGAGCAAGTAAAAGAGCACCTCGTTGAAGTAGGGAAGAAACGGGGTTCACTCTCTTATAAAAAGATTATGGATAAGCTCTCACCCTTTGATCAGGATGCAGACCAGATTGATGAGTTTTTTGAGTATCTAAGTGACCAGGGAGTAGAAGTTCTCAACGAGGATACGGAAGAGGATGAGGAACCAGACTTTAATCAAATGAAGGATGACAAAGAGATTGACGAATTAAAGATGGATGATCTCTCCGTTCCACCAGGAGTCAAAATCAATGACCCTGTTCGTATGTATTTAAAAGAGATTGGTCGTGTTCCCCTTCTTAGTGCAGAAGAGGAGATTGAACTGGCCAAGCGGATACAACAAGGGGATGAATCGGCGAAGCGCCGTTTAGCAGAAGCCAACCTACGTCTTGTGGTAAGTATCGCAAAACGTTATGTTGGTCGGGGGATGCTCTTTCTAGATTTAATTCAAGAGGGTAATATGGGCTTGCTCAAAGCCGTTGAAAAATTTGATTACACGAAGGGGTACAAGTTTAGTACCTATGCTACTTGGTGGATTCGTCAAGCCATTACGCGTGCAATTGCGGATCAGGCTAGGACCATCCGCATCCCGGTACACATGGTAGAAACCATCAATAAGCTCATCCGTGTATCACGGCAACTATTACAAGAGCTCGGTCGTGAACCTACACCTGAAGAGATTGGTAAGGTAATGGATTTACCACCTGAAAAGGTTCGGGAGATTATGAAGATCGCTCAGGAGCCTGTCTCCCTTGAGACACCTATCGGTGAAGAGGATGATTCCCATCTAGGTGATTTTATTGAAGATCAGGATGCGTTAGCCCCTTCAGATGCTGCTGCTTACGAATTGTTGAAGGAGCAATTGGAGAGTGTCTTACATACGCTGACTGAGCGGGAAGAGAATGTGCTACGTCTGCGTTTTGGCCTTGATGATGGACGCACCCGTACACTCGAAGAGGTTGGTAAGGTTTTTGGCGTTACGCGGGAGCGTATCCGTCAAATTGAAGCTAAAGCTTTGCGTAAACTGCGCCATCCTAGTCGTAGCAAACGTTTAAAAGATTTCTTAGAATAATTGCATGGTTTCCATGTTTTAGACCTAGAGACCTACATGTTGATTGCGAACATGTAGGTCTTTCTATGCTTGAAAAAGGGAGAAAAAGTGCCGACATAATCAGTAGACCCAGGTAAAGGATGGATACCCATGGATGATGTTAAACGCAAAATAATCGTTACTGAGATAGAATCCTGGAAAAGAAACCAACTGCTCCCTGCCCATTATTGTGATTTCCTCCTCAATCTTTATACCGAAGGGGAGGTAAGTTCTTCTGCGGAGGGACTACCCCAATCAAGTGGAGCGAAGCATTTCCTTTGGGAGAAATTGAAGCGTTTCAAATGGTTACTGCTGGTGCTAGTCTCCTCCTTAACTGGAATTATTTATCTTGCCTACCATTTTACCGATTTTGATCCGACAATGCAAATTCTTTTCGTTGGATTTCTTTTCCTCCTTCTATTAGGAACAGGAGCATGGCTCTTAAAGCGAAAAGAGCCCTTTGCCCATCTCTTTATGGGTTCAGCAGCGCTTCTGCTAATCTGGCTCGCCTTCCTGCTGCAATTTCAGCTGGGCGATGGCATGGACTCCGGTTTAAAGCCTAGCTTTCTTCTTCTCATCGCCTTGCTATGGCTACTTATGGGATTTATTTTTAAAGTACCTTATCTGATTATTGGCGGAGAGATCGCACTGGTCCTATGCTATGCGATCTGGTTATATCCGCAAATCGACGGAGAGTCTATTTGGATTGTCCAGCTGATTTGGATTCTGCCGATGATCATTCTTGGCGTATTGGTCTGGCTCCGCACCACGATTCTCCAACGCTGGTTTCCTTACTTCATTCTGCTTATTGTATTAATGCTATTTGGTCCTGAGCTCCAAGCATTATATCTGAGTAATTTACAATCCCTAGAGCTCCAATTATTCTTCCTGGCGAAGACACTGATTGCAACGGTCTTGATTACATTAAGCATTAAGTTATGGCGCAAGCGAAAATAATTTTTATTATGACCCCGTGGATGGGGTTTTTTTTGTTTTTAAGAAGGATTGCATGGAAAAGTGACGAATAGAATAATCTGAATAATGAAAAGGTTTGAAAAATATCTGAGCAAGCCTGAGCAAACGCTCACTCGGAAAGGGTGATTCGCTTGGACTTTGATTTAACAGAAGAACAGCGACTGCTGAAAAAAACCATTCAGCAGTTTGCTGAAGCAGAGGTGGAGCCTGGTGCCAATGAACGTGATTTGAGTGGAGAATTTCCGATCCATGTGATGAAACAGTTAGGTGAACTGGGGATGTTAGGTCTACCATTTCCTGAAGAGTATGGAGGTGGAGGTGGGGATACGCTTAGCTTTGTCATTGTAACCGAAGAGCTAAGTCGTGTCTGTGCATCCACAGGGATTACGTATTCTGCCCATATCTCGTTGGGGGCTGCTCCCATTGCTATGTTTGGGAATGAGGAGCAAAAATCCACCTATCTCTCACCATTATGTAGAGGGGAATGCCTAGGTACCTTCGCATTGACTGAGCCCAATGCAGGCTCTGATGCAGGTGGGACAGAAACGAGAGCATACTTAGATGGAGAAGAGTGGGTGATTTCTGGAACGAAGGTGTTTATTACCAATGCGAGCTTTGCCCAGTTTGTCACCTTGACAGCACAAACTCATCTAGAGAAGGGAAAGCAGGGGATCAGTGCGCTCATCGTTCCAACCCACCTAAAAGGGATCACTATCTATACACCCTATCGGAAAATGGGACTCCATGCCTCCAATACAACAGAGATCATTCTTGATGAGGTACGTGTTCCCCGTGAGAATATTCTAGGGGTGGAAGGACAGGGCTTTAAACAATTCTTGACGACTTTGGATGGCGGCCGAATCGGAATCGCTGCCATGGCAGTAGGGATTGCCCAAGGCGCTTTTGAGAAAGCACTTCAGTATGCGAAGGAACGGAAGCAATTTGGTCATTCCATCGCACGCTTTCAGGCGATTCATCATCGCCTAGCGAATATGGCATTAGAAATTGAATTAGCACGGAACTTGGTGTATAAGGCAGCATGGTTAAAGGATCGTAACCGTGCCTATACGAAGGAGGCGGCCATGGCGAAGCTCTATGCTACAGAAATGAGTTCACGGGTCTGTGATGGGGCCATTCAGATTCATGGAGGCTATGGTTATATGCATGATTATCAGGTAGAACGCTTCTACCGTGATACACGCTTATTAGAGATCGGGGAAGGAACCTCCGAAATCCAACGCAATGTCATTGCCCGAGAAATCGGGTGTTTCCACTAATATTCAGATGATTGAAGGAGATGAGTACAATGAAGACCATCGGTGAATTAATCGAACTACAGGCAGCGAAATATGGAGAGAAGCCCTATTTAATTGTGCCTGAACGAGAGGAGATCATTTCATACCAACAGTTGAATCAACGGGTAAGTCAAACAGCCAATCTATTGCGGCAATTGCAGATTACCCATGGAGATAAGGTAGCACTACTCTTACCCAATATTCCTGAATTTCTCTACTTTTATTTTGGAACGATGAAGCTTGGCGCTATTGCAGGACCCGTGAATATCTTACTCAAGTCTGCTGAATTGCAATATGTGATCCATAATTCAGAGGCCAAGGTTCTAGCAACAACAAGTACCTATCTTCCAGCGCTACAAGCGATTCGTGATCAGCTTCCTCTCTTACAAACCATTCTAGTAGTAGATGAACCGGATTCTGAGTTGGCTCAATCCTTCTATCCTTTGTTAGAAGCGCAATCAACTGAAATTGAACAGCAGGCTGTCGCTTCCCATGATGAAGCGATGATCATTTATACATCAGGTACCACAGGTCATCCCAAGGGGGTGTTATTAACCCATGAGAATCTACTCTATGATGCGGAACAGATCGCGATCTGGCATGGACTCACCCCAGATGATCGTGCCATGTGTATCCTTCCCCTCTTCCATGTGAATGGAGAGGTTGTGACGCTTATCACTCCACTCTTATCAGGAGGATCGGTGGTGATGCCAGAGCGCTTCTCAGCGAGTCAATTCTTTCCCACCATTGCAAAATATCGGGTCAATTGGTTTAGTGCTGTTCCCACCAATCTCACCATCTTACTTAATACCAATGTAGACTTAACCCAATATGATCTCTCATCGCTCCGCTTCTGTATTTGTGGTGCTGCACCGCTACCCGTTGAGGTACAGCGTGCTTTTGAGCAGAAGGTGGGAATCTATATTATTGAAGGCTATGGTTTATCGGAGACCACATGCTATTCATCGTTTAATCCTCATCCTCCTCATGGTGAAGAGGGAATTGGTACAGGGAATCAGTATCGCCGTTATGGCTCCATTGGTCTTCCTGTAGGTAATGAGATGAAGGTGGTAGACCAGAATGGTAATGAGCTGCCAGCCTATGAGCGGGGAGAGATCATTGTCAGAGGACAAAATGTGATGAAGGGATACTTTAAGCGACCAGAAGCCAATGAGGAAGCATTCCGTGATGGCTGGTTCCATACCGGTGATGTTGGCTACCGTGATGAAGATGGTTATTTCTACTTAACAGACCGAAAGAAGGATATGATCATCCGCGGTGGTGAGAATATCTACCCCCGTGAAGTGGATGAAGCATTATATGCACACCCCAAGGTGCGTGATGCAGCAACAGTGGGAATTCCAGACGAGAAGTATGGCGAAGAGGTGCTCTCCTTTATTGTTCTGAAGGAGGGATGTATCGCCACGGAGAAGGAATTCCTTGACTACTGCAGCCAGCAGCTGGCTGATTATAAGTGTCCAAAGGAGATTCGCTTTATTGCAGAGATTCCCAAGGGGCCTTCGGGTAAACTATTACGACGAAAATTAATCGAGCAAGAGCTTCAACAGTAGCTTGCAGTTCTTGCGCTGAAAAGGTAGGATATTGATGGATGGGGGGTTGCCCAGTCGTATGAGGCAACCCTTTCAAATTTGGTCAGGATTTAAAGGAGTTGCAACATGAGCGTAGAAAATTCGATCCGTTTACAAACCATCGCCCAATTGGTTCCCTCAGGGTACAGAATCGCTGATATCGGTAGCGATCATGCGTATCTCCCCACTTATCTTGTAAGGGAAGGGATCGCTCCAGTAGCGATTGCAGGAGAGCTTAATGAAGGACCTTTACAGATGGCGCACCGACATGTGGATGAGGCTGGTCTATCTCAGGAGATCGCGATTCGCCAAGGCGATGGACTAAGTGTTCTTACTCCAGGCGAAGTGGATGCCATCGTAATCGCAGGGATGGGAGGAACCTTGATCACTTCGATTCTGCAGAATGACGAGGCTCGGTTAGCTGGAGTTCAATGCTTGATCCTTCAGCCTAATGTGGCTGCCCAGAGTGTGCGACGCTGGCTTTATTCCCATGGCTGGCAGCTGGTGGCGGAGCGAATCGTGAAAGAGGATGGGAAAATCTATGAAATGATGGCGGCCGAGCCAGCCCAAAGGAAAGAGAATCAGGAGCCCTGGGATCCTGCCTATGATCATCCTCAGCTTTCCCAGGAGCATCTCTTCTTAGTAGGTCCATTACTGGTACGGCAAGGTGGTGCCATTTTCCATGAAAAATGGCAAGGTGAGCTTCATAAACGAGAGCAAGCGTTAGAATCCATGATGAAAGCGAAGGAGCAAGAGCAGGTAATGGAACAGCTTCGCAGATTTCAGGATGAGATCACGATAATCAAGGAGGTCTTACAATGTACCTACGGGGAGAAACAATCATCCAATGGATCGAGGAATTAGCACCAAAGTATTTGGCCTATGAGGATGATCGGATCGGCTTGCAGGTGGGACGTGTGAACCGGGAGATTAAAAAGGTGATGATTACACTAGATGTCCTTGAAGCAGTGGTGGATGAAGCGATTGAGCTAGGCGTTGATCTAATCATCTCTCACCATGCACTGATCTATCGCCCACTGGCTCATCTTCGGACGGATCTCCCCGCAGGGCGTGTGCTCCAAAAGTTATTATCCCATGACATTGCGGTCTATACCGTCCATACCAATCTCGATATTACAGAGGGTG
Organism: Rubeoparvulum massiliense; assembly: GCF_001049895.1. GTDB lineage: Bacteria > Bacillota > Bacilli > Rubeoparvulales > Rubeoparvulaceae > Rubeoparvulum > Rubeoparvulum massiliense. The sequence continues at coordinate 69,430 of NZ_CVPE01000003.1, read as the reverse complement.
GCTTAAATGACTGGATAGCTACACGGCTTGGCTTGAGGCAGGTCGAATTGCTAGAAGCACACCAGTATGAAGTCACGAACCCTGTGGTGAAGAGTGAAAAAGCATATGGCGTGGGTCGCATAGGGGTTTTGCCAGAGCCATGTACCTTACATGAGTTAGCTATGCAAGTGAAAGAGCTTTTTCTTCTCGATGGGGCACGGATTGTGGGAGAACCTTCGCAACTGGTGAATAAGGTTGCGGTGGTTGGCGGTGATGGCAATCGTTTTGTCCAGAAGGCTGCATTCCGTGGGGCAGATGTTTTAATCACAGGTGACATCTATTACCATACAGCTCATGATGCCATGGCTGCTGGTCTGGCCCTCATCGATGGTGGCCACTATATGGAGCATATTATGAAAGCAGAAGTAGCTCGTTATCTCCAGCAGACTGCCATGGCACGGAAGTCAGCCTCCGAGACCCAGTTTATAATTTCACAAGCAAATACCAACCCATTCCAATTTTGTTAAATAGATACCACTTGCCTAATTTCCATACATTTGCTATATTAAATTGTTACTCTTCCTGTTGCAGAATGGAGGGTAACCCGTTATAATTAAGAATGCAAATGAGAAGTAGAGCGGGTAATCGCTGGCAAGGTAACTTGCAAGAGGAAAGTCCGGGCACCATAGGGCGAAGATGCCAGCTAACAGCTGGACATCGCGAGATGATGGCTAGTGCCACAGAAACAGAGACCGCCGATGGATGCGCAAGCATCACAGGTAAGGGTGGAAGCGTGAGGTAAGAGCTCACGAGGTAGGTAGGCAACTGCTTATCTGGTAAACCCCATCTGGTGCAACTCTAAGAGTAGGACAGGTGTTTAATCACCGAACGTGCTGCCCGTACGTGTCCTTGATGGTAAGAGGCTTGAGTTTATCTGTGAAGGTAAACCTAGATAAATGATTACCACTCCAAGAGGTGGGAGCAGACGATGCGATATGACCACCTGGAGAACAGAACCCGGCTTATAGCTCTACTTCTAAAGCATTGATGCGCCTGACCTAAATAGGTCAGGCGCTTATTTTTGCTTCCAATGCATATCAGCAGTGGCAAAAGTAACCAGACGATGATATACTATAACAAGACTTAAACTAGAATGAGAATAAATTGAGAAAATGAAAATCAATTTCATTTCAGCATACACTTTTAAAGAAGGTGAAGGCTGCCCATTGCGGGCAGCTTTTCCTGCTAATAGGGGATATGAAAGTGATTTTCTTTCTCAATAAGAAGGAATGGAGTATGGAGAACGGAGGGATGATATGGAAGCAAAAGGAGAAGTGAAGCAAGAACTAGTCGCTCTTCAGCTATCCAGCCCTTTTTGGCTAAAGTTTGGTGAATTAATCGCTGCCTTGGTGAGTGGCATCTTAATCATGGTTGCATGGAGTCTGGAAGGGCAAGGCTGGGAAACAGGTACCGTGCTCATCTATCTCTTCGCTTTTATGATTGGAGGCTTTGCGAAAGCCAAAGAAGGAATTCAAGCGCTCTTCCTCCAACGAAAGCTGAGTGTCGAGTTACTGATGCTATTTGCTGCTATAGGTTCAGCGATCATTGGCTACTGGACAGAAGGTGCCATTCTCATTTTTATCTTCGCACTCAGTGGCGCATTAGAGTCCTACACTATGCAGAAGAGTCATCGGGAGATCTCCGCATTAATGTCCATGGAGCCTCATGAAGCCCATGTGCTCCGCGATGGTCTCACCATACGACTGCCCGTGGAAGATCTGGTGATGGGTGACATTGTAGTGATTAAGCCGGGAGAACAGGTACCTGTGGATGGCGTGATTGTTCGTGGGGAATCTCATTTGAATCAAGCTGCAATCACGGGAGAATCTAGTCTGGTTTATCGTAAGCATGGTGATGAGGTATATGCAGGTACCATGAATCAAGAAGGGTTGCTACATGTACAGGTCACAAAGCCCTCTACCGATACCTTATTTCAAAAGATTATTACCATGGTTCAAGCTGCTCAACAGGAAAAATCACCGTCACAGCTCTTTATTGAACGTTTTGAAGCACTCTATGTGAAGGTGGTACTTGTAGTAGTTGCCCTGCTCCTTTTCCTACCCCACTATCTCTTGGGCTGGAGCTGGAATGAGACCATCTATCGAGCCATGGTCTTTATGGTTGTAGCCAGTCCATGTGCATTGGTGGCATCCATAATGCCTGCTACCCTTTCAGCCATTTCCAATGGAGCGCGTCAAGGGATCTTGCTCAAGGGGGGCGCTCATTTGGAGAGTCTTGGGACGATTCGTGCCATTGCCTTTGATAAAACAGGAACATTAAGCACAGGAAAACCCATTGTTACGGATCTCATCTTGGATCCTAGCATTGATGAGCGAGAATTTCTCACCGTGGTTGCAACCATTGAAGCTGCGTCCAATCATCCTTTGGCCCTGGCCATTGTTCAATATGCGGATCCGCAAATTGAAGGTCGTCTTGAAATGGAGCGTTTAGAGGATATGCCGGGGCAGGGAATTACTGCGAGCATACAGGGGGAGGAGTGGCGGATTGGCAATGGAAGATTGATGCAGCAGTCCTTTGATGAAGAGATCAAGAAGATGGCTCAGCAATTGGAGGAAGAAGGAAAGACCATCGTCTATGTACAAAAGGCGGGTCAGGTGATTGGTATCTTCGCTCTTCGGGATGGTGTACGGCAAGGAGCGAAGCAGGCTGTAGCAGCCCTTAAGGGAGCGGGGATTCATACGGTATTAATAACCGGTGATAGTCCAACGACAGCGGCCATCATCGGCGTAGAAACGGGTGTAGATGAAGTCATCGCCCAGTGTTTACCCGAGGATAAGGTACTCCATGTAAAACGGTTGCGGGATCAGTTTCGGCATGTGGCCATGGTTGGAGATGGGATCAATGATGCGCCCGCTTTAGCTACAGCCAATGTAGGTATCGCTATGGGAGAAGGAACGGATGTGGCTCTAGAAACAGCGGATGTTGTGTTAATGAAGAATGATCTGCAACGGATTGCTGCAACAATCCAGCTTTCGCAGAAGATGAACCGGATTATTAAGCAGAATATCGTCTTCTCAATCGCGGTGATCCTGCTCCTCATTGGGGCCAACTTCTTTCAACTTTTGGATCTACCACTGGGTGTGATCGGTCATGAAGGAAGTACAATTCTCGTAATCCTGAATGGTCTACGATTGCTCCGGACCCGTCCGAAATAAAGCTTTGAAATCAGGGCGCCAAAGTCTCATATGAGGAAAAAACTGCATCTGAACCAGCTCTTCTTTATGTTACAATAGGAAGAGTAGAATTTAGAATTGATGGCAAAGGAGTGGTTTTGAAGTGGAAACATTCCAATATTATAACCCTACAAGGCTCATCTTCGGTAAAGATACCGTCACCGCATTAAAGGATGAGGTTCCAAAGTACGGAAAGCGGGTATTACTCGTCTATGGTGGTGGCAGCATCAAGCGGAATGGCCTCTATGATCGTGTGATTGAGCAGTTAAATACCATTGATGCAGAGGTGTTTGAACTACCAGGCGTTGAACCCAATCCCCGCCTTACAATGGTAGAGAAGGGGGCGGCTCTCTGCCGTGAGCATAAGATTGAGTTCCTCCTCGCTGTGGGGGGCGGTAGTACCATCGATTGCACCAAGGCCATTGCTGTGGCAGCTCTTCATGAAGGTGATTTCTGGCAGGATGTAATTATTAAGCATGAAGCACCCAAAGCAGCTCTACCATTAGGTACGATTCTCACCCTAGCTGCAACAGGCTCCGAGATGAATTCTGGCTCTGTCATTACGAATTGGGAAACACAGGAAAAGTATGGCTGGGGAACACCACTCGTCTATCCGAAGTTCTCCATCCTCGATCCTGAGAATACATTTAGCGTCCCTAAGGATCAAACCATCAATGGGATGGTTGATATGATGGCTCATGTCTTTGAACACTACTTCCATATTTCACCCAATGCACCTTTGCAAGAACGTTTATGCGAAAGTGTATTACAAACGGTGATTGAAACAGCGCCGAAGCTAGTCAATGATCTACACAATTTCCAATTGCGCGAGACCATTTTATTTAGTGGCACCATGGCCTTAAATGGGATGATCAATATGGGAATCCGTGGAGATTGGGCAACGCATAACCTAGAGCATGCGGTGAGTGCAGTGTATGACATTCCTCATGGTGGTGGCTTGGCTATCCTCTTCCCTAATTGGATGAAGCATGTGATGGATGAGAAGCTTGACCGTGTGAAGCAATTGGCAATTCGTGTATGGAATGTAGATCCAACAGGTAAATCAGATCGTGAAGTGGCATTAGAGGGAATTGAACGTCTTCGTCAATTCTGGACGGAGTTAGGTGCACCAGCACGTCTGGCCAATTACGAGATCGATGATTCCCAATTGGATCTGCTTGTGGAAAAAGCCATGGCTTTTGGACCATTTGGTCGCTTTAAGGTCCTCAATCATGACGATGTAGCAGCCATTTATCGTGCCTCTCTGTAATTACGCATTACCATACCAGGATTCAATGCTGAACCTACTCTCAGACCGTATTGAGGGTAGGTTTTTTCAACCGAGTTCGTTACAGGATTCTTGCAAGGGAGGGAACAATCTATGTGTTCAAATGCCTTATTTACATTTCATGAAGTGGGGAAATATGTGGAGGAGGCTGGCCATCGCCGCAAGATCTTTTCCAATCTATCCTGCTCAGTCTATGAAGGAGACTTCATCTGCTTGCTAGGACCTTCAGGAGCAGGAAAGAGCACATTGCTCGGCATGTGTAATCGTTTTGTTACACCGGACGAGGGGAGGATCGATTACAAAGGCAAATCATTGGAAGCCTATCCCATCTCTCAACTACGTCAAGAGGTGGGCTATGTTTTTCAGGAATGCTATATGCTTCAGGATACCGTATATAAGAATCTTCAATTAGGACCACAGCTACTCCAAAAGCCTTTTACTGAAGCGGATGCAGCACAGCTGTTGGAATTAGTGGGGCTACCCACACACTATCTACATAAGGAAGCAAACACCTTATCCGGTGGTGAAAAACAACGGGTAAGTCTAGCTCGTGCCCTTGCCAATCAGCCAAAGGTCTTGCTCCTTGACGAGGTTACATCTGCATTGGATGTGGAGAGCAAGCATCTCCTTGAGCAACTTCTGTTGCGCTTGAATCAAGAGCAAGGAATCACCATACTCTGGGTTACCCATGATTTACAACAAGCTCAAAGAATGGCGGAGACCATCTGGTTCATGGATGCGCAACAACTCTCTTTTGTTGGTGCGACAAAGCGCTTTTTTGCAGAGAAGGCCAGATGGGAGAACGGCCAGTACTTGTATCACCCAGAGGAGGTGAAGCAGGATGAGTGATACGGCATTACTCTGGACCCTGATTTTTGTTGCCATTACTGTGATTATTTCAGCATGGCAAAGACTAGGACTACAGCGAGATATTCTAATTGCTACGATAAGGACAGCCATTCAGCTCATTGCAGTAGGCTATGTACTCCAATTCATCTTTGCCCAGGAAAAAGTACTCTATATCCTCGTGATGCTCATTGTGATGATTATCGTGGCAGCAAAAAATGCGGAGAAAAGAGGAAGGGGAATAACTGGCGTTTTTTGGCGTATCCTGCTTACCATTGCTTTTGTGGAGACGGTGACCATCTCCTTGCTTCTACTTTTAAACATGATTGAACCGCTTCCCCGCTATGTGATTCCCATTAGTGGGATGATCATCGGGAATGGTATGGTGGTGTCTGGCCTTCTGCTTAATCAGCTAAAACGTGAGTTGGAGGTGTCCAGACAAGAGATCGATCTCTATCTATCCCTCGGTGCCTCGCCACGACAGGCTATTCAAAATACGCTTCGACGGGCTGTGAAGGCCAGTATGATCCCCACGATTGACGGGATGAAAACGGTGGGGTTAGTTCAATTACCCGGGATGATGACCGGTTTGATTATCGCAGGAGCTAGTCCTTTGGAAGCGGTGAAGTATCAGATCTTGATCATGTACTCTTTTTCTTCCTCAGCTGCTTTAACTTCGATCATGTTAAGCTTATTGGTCTATCCAATCTTATTTAATGAAGCATGGCAGCTTGCTCCCCGCATACAGCAGCAGGAGCGAGCAAAATAGGTGCTTTCCCTGAGGAATTCGTATACAATAGAAAGAAAATATTCAATTTTTCAAGATGCTCTAGGTGAAAGGATGAGTTACATAATGGTTCAAGCAAAACCTACTTCTGCATCTCGCACCCATTTAACCGATATGATTCTTCCTGGGGATAGTAATTACCATGGGAATGTATTTGGTGGGCATGTTCTTGCCCTGGTGGATAAGGTTGGAAGTATTTGTGCACGTAAGCATTCAGGCTGTGAGGTTGTGACAGCCTCCATCGATTCGTTTGATTTTTTAGCACCGATCAAACTGGGAGAAGCCATTCATATTGATGGCTTTATCGCATCCACAGGTCGAACCTCCATGGAGATCTACATCAAGGTGATGGGGGAAGATCTTTACACCTCCACGAGATACTTAACAGGAGAATGCTACTTAACCTTTGTGGCATTAGATGAGGAAGGAAAGCCCACCAATGTCCCAGCTATTCTTCCTGAGACGGAAGAGGAGAAATGGCACTTCGAACGAGCAGGTGAGCGGAAGGCTTATCGAAATGAACGGCGGAAAGCCAAATATCATCATCCTGAGAAACTGGAACAACAGCAGTAAAGAATTGGACAGGATGTTCTGGATTTCAAGAAAAGACAGCGTAACCATGAAGGTACGCTGTCTATTTCTTACGATTACTCGTGACGATAAACCAGATACCGATAAAGATAAGGAGAACTGCAAAAACCAGACTGCCTCCATACTCGGCTTTAAACCAGTCATCGATCCAGCTGAGAACATCCAAGACAATCAGAATGGTCCCTACAAAGAGTGGCCAAGTGGTGGAACGCTGCCCAAGATACTGCTGTATATGAATGTAATAAAGAAGTAAAAAGCCGACACCTAAGAAAAAGAGAAATAGATCAATAGGAACATGGAAGGTGTTCTCGAGTAGCTGTGATAAACCTAATGCAAAAAAGACAGAGGCTGCAATAAACATGCCCGTGGTGCGATTCCGTACATACCAGAAGCTAAAGAGTAGTGCTAGGAGGAGGAAGAAGAGACCATCAACCCCCCAGCCAATGGACTGAAGCAGGAGCAGGATGCCTAAAATAATGAAGCCAGCACCGATCCAAACGTGACGCTGATACATTTGCTATCGCTTCCTTTCTAAAGCTGATCATGCTTCTATTCTATACTACGTAAAGCAATGAAACAATTCTTCAAATTGTGAGACTATTTTTGGAAAATGAAGAAAAGATGAACATGTTCAATGAACTCTTGCAAACTAGCACAATTAACGTTAAAGTTAATACTTATTATGAACGATTTCGCGCTTCTTCCATATATCTCTTCAATTTCTAAGCATTCGTTTTCAAAGGGGAAGCTCTCTTATTGCTACTATCACCATCAAAGGAGTTCGATTGGACATGCGCGAGTATCCTAGGAACCTCTGGGTACTGGCAATTGGGATGATGATCAATGTAACAGGAACATCATTCCTTTGGCCACTCAATACGATCTATATTTCAGAAGTATTAGGTCATACCCTGAGGGATGCTGGGTTTGTCCTTTTGCTTAATTCGGGAGCCAATCTATTAGGAAATCTATTAGGTGGTGCATTGTATGATCGGATTGGTGGAAAGAAAACGATTTTTATTGGAGTAATTCTTTCCTGCCTGTCGGTCATTGCCCTTGCTTATAATCGGGAATGGTACTTCTATATCTCTATGATGATTCTATTAGGATTTAGTGGTGGCTTGGTGTTTCCAGCTATCTATGCCATGGCGAACGGCGTATGGCCTGAAGGTGGACGCAAGGCATTCAACGTGATCTACGTCTCGCAAAATGTGGGGGTAGCCATTGGTTCAGCCTTAGGTGGGATTGTCTCCATGTTTTCCTTCACCTATGTTTTCTTAGCCAATGCCTTAACCTACTTCATCTTTCTTTTGATCATCTGGCTGGGCTTAGATAATAAGCTTGCCACACAACCGCGGGATTTAGTTGATCGAGGAGAGAAAAAGCAAGCGAAGGGACAGGTAGAATTACGGACACATCGTCTCGAGCTCTATGCTCTCTCCCTTCTTTCCTATGGATTTATGGCTGTTTGGCTCGGTTATGTGCAGCTTCAAACCACCGTCTCTGTTTATATGGAGAGTATGGGGATTACCCGTGCCCATTACAGTAGTCTGTGGGCGATCAATGGGGCACTGATCCTTTTATTACAGCCATTTCTATCACGGCTGGTCAATCGCTACATGAGCTCCATCACAGCTCAGCTTTTAATTGGTGGGAGCCTCTTCACAGTCTCCATCCTTTACTTTAGCCAACAGACCACCTATTTAGGATTCGTCGCGGGGATGGTGGTGATCACCATCGGTGAGATGTTAGTCTGGCCAGCCATACCAACAGCCGTTGCCTATCTCTCTCCCCCAGGCAAGAGTGGCTTATATCAGGGAATTGCTAGTGGTGCTGCAACCATCGGGAAAATGATCGGACCTTATCTCGGTGGGATTCTTTACGATAGCTATAACTACACCTTCATGATGCTGGTGATGGTGGTGATTGTTGCCACTTCATTGGTTAGCTTCTTCTTCTATAGTCAAGTGGGACGGAGAAGGGAGAAAGAACTACAATTTTAGCGGAGTGAATTGATATTACAGAAGACCAACATTGAGCATGTTGGTCTTTCTTTAGTAGTTACATGTGTCACCTTGAACCCACTGTGCAGCATGCAACCCCGCCACATAACCAGTGACGAGTGCAGCAGTAATATTATAGCCACCGGTATAGCCATGGATATCGAGGATCTCGCCAGCAAAATAAAGACCAGGCAGCAAGCGTGAGCCCATGGTCTTGGGATCGATCTCTTTGATGGAGACTCCACCACCGGTGACAAAGGCCTTCTCCAAGGGGAGGGTTCCATGGACAGCAATGGGAAAGTGCTTGAGAAGATGGACCAGCTCTTGCCATGCCTTCTGTTGAAGTGAATCGCCAATTATGTCGGGCTGAATTTGGGCGAATCCCAAAATGGGATTAATCATCCGCTCTGGGATGTAAGGCTTTAAGAGATTGCGGATGCTACGCTTCCCTTCTTGAGCAAGGTTTTGGGTTATTTCCTCCATCAATTGTGGCTCAGAGTGGTCAGGGTAGAGGTCGATTTCCATCTGTACGGGTTTCTCCGGAACCTTAGCAAGCTCCTTCACAACAAATTGACTACAACGGAGAGCAGCTGGACCAGATAAGCCAAAATGGGTGAAGATCATATCCCCACGATGGGTGATGATCCGCTTCCCTTTATGAGAGTAAACAGTAAGTGCAATATTACGGAGCGAAAGTCCTTGAAGCTCTCGACCTTCAATGATGTTTGACCGCGAGACGATAGGCACCTCTGTGGGGAAGAGTGGCGTGATTGTATGACCTGCCGCTTGCGCCCAAGCATAGCCATCTCCGGTGGATCCGGTTTCTGGAACAGCTTTACCACCAACTGCAACAATAATTGATTTACTACGTATGAAATGTGAAGAGGATAATTCTAATGTAAAGGGAAGGGGGGAAAATGAAATTTTGACCACAGGGTCATTCATGATCAGCTGAACATTCAATTGCTGTAATTCTTTCTCAAGGGTATGTAGAATCGTAGTGGAACGATCATCTACTGGGAACATCCGACCATGATCTTCTTCCTTAAGCTGAACACCTCGTTCCTGGAAGAAACGGATGATATCTTCATTATTAAACTGGGCAAAGGCACCATATAAAAAGCGGCCATTACCAGGAAGATGGGCAATGATCTCCTCAACAGGTAGGCGATTGGTTACATTGCAGCGTCCTCCACCTGAAATAATCAGCTTCTTACCTAGACGCTTCCCTTTTTCAACTAAGCAGACGGATCTACCTTGTTGCGCAGCTGCAATGGCAGCCATCAGGCCAGCTGGTCCACCACCGACAACAATGATATCAAAGTGACGATTATCCATAATTCTCGTTTCCCTTCTTTGTGTATAGGATCATTAATCTCGCCATCATAACACAGATACGAGTATAATAGGATATATAATGCCTAAAAAAAAGAATGCAATGGAACCTATTGGTTCTTGATGTTTGGAAAATTGAGGAGGAACGTGTATGGCATGGGGAAAACGATTAACGGTTATTCTGCTTTCAAGTGCAATGATTGCCACAACATCGCCGATCTTAGCGATGGCGGAAGCAACGAATACAGGACAGAGTAAACAAGTGGAAGTAAAGCAGGGAGTAACAACACCACAGGTGGTTCTTCCTGCCAATGTACAGAATTGGGTGAGCAATGGCATTCCATTGCTCAAAACAGGGACTTCTCAGCTCATTGTACCAGGTACAGGCCTGCAATATCGACTGGGAGAAATTGAACGGAAAGAATGGAATGGTAAATCTTATATTACTGCACGAATTCATGTGAAGAATTCTACAGGACATACGCAGCGTATCAAAACCATTGCGCTAGATTTTATCACAAAACAAGGCGTGCGATATCGTATGCCATTAACAGAACCAACCATGGATGCAGGCTTACTCCCAGGAGAGGAGAAATATTTTCATTTCTCTGGTGTTATTGCTGATCAAGCCCAAATGAATGGTGCTTATATTTTGGTTTATCATGAGGACCTCAAGGTCTATCCCAAAAAAGAAGTACCTTATTCCATCTATTCGATTGGTTCAACAACTCATACATATCAGCAAGTCCTAGCTCCTAAGCAAGAGAAGCTGGCTGAACCTTTTATCCTAGCAACGGTTAATCAACAGCTCGAGTGGCAGGTAAAAAGCATTTGGGTGGAGTCAAGCAATAATCAACCAAAGCTGCATGTAAAGGTGGACTTAACCAATAAGCATGGAGCAGAAACCACATTGCAGTTACCTGCACTACGTTGGGAATCTGGTTCCAACCACTCGCTACTTCTCTCTGATCAAGAACAAGGAGGGCAACCCCTTCATTTTAGCGGATTTGAGCAGAAGACCCTCTTCTTCCAGGGAGATATCGAGTCCTTAAACTTAAGTAATGAACATCAGCTAACTGTTGTGGATCGTGCACCTAACACGCCCGTTCCCTTTCAGCATCCTTGGGTAGCTATTCCAATTCCTGGTACGCTGATCACTTCTCATGGGGAGATCAATTGGAAGCAGTTTGCTCTGGATCATCATGTTTTGACAGCTACTAGCTGGGGTGAAGCATTTCAGCTTCCAACCATCTCTAAGACCCTTCGCTTTCAGCCGGTTAGTTTTGAAACACAGTATAATAATGGATTCCCACAGCTGGTTCTGAAAATGAAGGTGACCAATGAAGGAATTCAGAATCAAGTGATGCCACAGCTAGGGATGCGTCTCTACTATAACGCAAATGCTTTAGATGGTCAGACACTGCCACCATCGAAGACATCCCTTACACCAAAGGACTCAGGCTATCTCTATTTTGCGATTGCACCCAATGAGGAACTCTATCAAGATGGGCAACCTGATTATCTTCTGATCTATCAAGCGAAGAATCAAAGCCTACCTCAGAATGATGAACTAATCTTTGTTAGTCTAACAGGCAGTGGCTTAACTGCAACGACTACAGCTTTAGCTACAGAATCGACGAAAGAGAATAAAAATGCAGGTAAAACCTATCCATTTGGTACGCCGATCCGTCTTGATCATTTTAGCCTTCTGCCCTCAAGCGTAGAAGTTGCGCTCATGTCCTTGCAGAAGGGCGAATCAGATGTAGAGGGCATGGATGGGTGGATCGCCAAATTAGAATTGAATAATAAAGCCAAAGGGAATGTACGGATCCCACAGTTTGCCAGTCAGTTTGAGACCAGTGATGGTACGCAATTTAATGGAATATCAGGTGCTGCAACTCTTCCAACAGCCACTCCAAGTCAGATTTATCCCAACCAGAAGCAGGTCATCACCTTCTCCTTCTTGGTTCCTAAGGATTACTCACCGATTCAATGGCTGAAGATTGGAACACCCATTGGTGAGACCAGTTTAGTTGATCAGCAAGCCAAGTTCGTTGTGGCTGAAGGCAAAGCACCCAATGTTGGACTCTTCTACCCATATTCTTTGGATCTAAAGTATAAATCCAGTACAACTGTAGAGGATCCCACAAAGGGTCAAAGCATACGCACTTTGCACCTCACCTTCGAGAAGAAAAATGTTCCAATGACACGCGATGATATGAGCGTCCAGCTTGAGGTGGAATTAGTGGATCGGAATGGTACCATCCTCGGTAACCAGATCATGCCCGTAGGGGGCAATGGCATGAACAGTGTCAAGAACGGAAAGAATGTCTTCACCTTTACCTATGATGATCGAGGTGTCCTGATTCCCATTTCAGTCAAACTATATGAACGTGTAGGTGACGCTCGTATTTTGTGGAAAGAGTACAATCTGTATTGATAAATAGAGAGGAGCAACGCCGATGGCAAAGCGTCTGCAAATAATCATATTATGCCTTCTTCTAATTACTATAGTCAGTGGCTGTAGTGATAAGGCAGATACGGAAGAAGAAGAGACAGCAATTCCTGTAATGGTGGCCAAAGCAGTGGAAGGCTCACTTGGAGGAGAGAATAAATTGATCGGTACCATTGAAGCTCGTACCGATGTAACGATTATTCCTGAAGTGACTGGGCGATTGAAGGAGATCTTAGTTAAAGAAGGTGACTGGGTAGAAGAGGGTACCCCCCTTGCTCGCCTAGATCAAGAAATTTATCAACATCAAATAGATCAAGCAAGTGCAGGCTTACTCAGTGCCCGAGAAAATACCCAATCCAATATTGCCCGTGCCCAAACTGGTGTTGAGCAGGCTCGCCAGCAATATCAAAAGGCTAGTGAAGCACTAGCAGAATTACAGAATCGTTATGACCAAGGGGAAAATGTTACAGAAGAGAATATCAAGCAAGCTCGGGATCAAGCGGAGCTAGCAGCTTTAAGCTTACAGGATGCAGAGAAGAGTTTACATGCAGCCAATGAAGCAGGCGCAGCTCAGGTTCGTCAAGCCCAAACATCCTATGAGCTAGCTCAGCGGGATCTTGGGAATACCATGATTAAGGCACCGGTTTCTGGACGAATCGTCAGTCTTACTCCTAGCATCGGCGACATGGTCTCTCCACAGCTAGGATTTGGTCGAATTGTTGATTCGAAGGAACTAGATGTAACCTTCTCCATTACAGAAGCTCAGCTTAGTATGGTGAAGGAAGGGCAGAATCTTACTGTAGCCATCGGTAGCTTAGGGAAGGAAGTGGAAGGGAAGGTGCTCTTGGTCACATCAGCAACCAATCCTCAAACCCGTACCTTTACAGTAAAGATTGCCATTACCAATGAAGAAGATCTGATCAAGCCGGGGATGATGGCGGAAATCGCACTAGAGGATCCTCAGGAATTAAAAGGAGTAGTCATTCCAACCGAAGCCTTGAAGGAAGAGGATGGCAAGAAGCTGGTTTACGTGGTTCAAGAGAATCGTGCTTCATTACGTGAAGTAGAGGTGATTGATTCCTCCACCCTCAAAACTGTGGTGAAGTCTGGAGTGAAAGCAGGCGAACTTGTGGTTTTCCGCGGGCAATATGAGCTAGAAGATCAAGCACTTGTACGGTTCCAGATCAAGGAAGGAGAATAATCGATGAAGCTGATTGATGTTTCGGTTCGACGCCCAGTGGGCGTCACCATGCTCGTATTTGCTATCATCATTTTAGGTTTTGTCTCCTTCACCAATCTTGTGGTTGACCTTTTTCCAGAGATTAATCCACCAATTGCTGTTATTGTTACCAGCTATCCAGGTGTTGCACCACAGGAAGTAGAGAAGCTAGTCACCAATCCCATCGAGGATGTACTAGGGACCTTGCAAGGATTAAAACGAATACGTTCATCCACTAGCACCGGGACCTCCCTCGTCATCCCAGAGTTTGATTGGGGCAGCGATATGGACCAAAAAATGCTTGATATCCGTGAAAAGCTGGATCAAGTACGAGACTTTTTACCAGAAGATGCAGAGAAACCAAAGGTATTAAAATTTGATCCCAATGCCATGCCTATTATCCAACTTGGGTTAACAGGGGATATGAATCTCCAACAATTAAGCACCATTGCTGATGATATTGTGAAGCCTGAGCTAGAACGGGCGGAAGGCGTGGCTAGTGTAGGGCTCGAAGGTCAAGAGACCGATGAGATTCTTGTCGAGGTGAATCCGGATCGTCTCCTTCAGTATCAGCTCTCACTAAATCAGATCGCCCAAGCCATCGCCAGTGAGAACATTCAGGTATCGGCTGGTACATTAGATAAAGGGGAGCGCAATCTGCAGATCCGTCTTGATGGTAGTATCACCAATGTTGAACAGATCCGTAATCTCTATCTTGCCTTGAATAATGGGGGAACCCTGAAATTATCAGAGATTGCAACGATTCAGCAGGTACCTAAGAAAGCGACGAGCTTGGCGCGCCTCAATGGGGATGGTAGTTTAATCATCTCCGTTACTAAGGAATCAGATGCCAATACCGTGAGTACTTCCGATAATGTCTTGAAGGCAATGAGTCAAATTGAAAAGCGTCTTCCCCAAGGCGTGAAACTAGAAATTATCAACGACATGTCTATCTTTATTCGACAATCCATCGATTCTGTGAAGAGTAATATCATCGCCGGTGGTGCCATCTCCATGTTGATCCTCTTGCTATTCCTAAAGCGTTTGGGTCCAACACTGGTTATTGGTATCTCTATGCCTATCTCGGTGATTGCCACATTTGCCATGGTCTACTTCTTTGGTCAGACGCTGAACCTGCTAACGTTAGGTGGGCTCGCCCTAGGAATTGGGATGATGGTGGATAGCTCGATTGTAATCTTAGAGAATATCTTTAAGTACCGCGAACGGGGAGCAAGCAAAATCGAAGCGGCTACTGCTGGTGCTAGTGAAGTGGCTTCAGCGGTCATCGCCTCCGCTTTAACCACCATTGCCGTTTTTATCCCGATTGTGTTTGTCCAAGGATTAGCTTCTGTGATCTTTACACCCTTGGCTTTAACCGTTACCTTTTCACTGCTAGCATCCTTGTTTGCAGCCTTAACCCTAGTACCAGCAATCGCTGCACGCCTTGTCACAGGAACGGATATTAAAGAAGAGAAGAAGGATCGTTGGTATAATCGAATCCTGATCTGGTTTAATGTGAAGATGGATGGAATAGGACTGAAGTATCGTAGTCTACTGGATTGGGCGTTAATCCATCGCAAGCGTGTTGTACTTTTTACTATTGCGATGATTATCGCATCATTTTTCCTAGTTCCTTTTATTGGGACAGAATTTATTCCCTCTGCCGATCAAGGAGAAATACAGGTAAGTCTCACCTTGCCTAATGGTACACAATTGGGAGTTACCAATGAAACCATATCACAGGTGGAAGAGAAGCTTCTGCAAATGCCTGAGGTAGCTCTCATCGCCACCTCTGTGGGTGGGGGCAATGACTTTGGTATATCATCAACCAGCTCTAGCCAAGGTTCCCTCTATGTGAAGCTAGTACCACCGAGTGAGCGAAAAAAAACCACGATGACCGTCATCGAAGAGATCCGACAATTTGAGCAAGAGCTACCCGGTGTTAAAATGAGCGTCGTCGATCTTGAAAGTGGTGGCTTTGGTGGAACCTCTCCCATTGCGATCATGCTAAAAGGTAATGATCTCATGGTGTTAGAGGATTTGGCTAATCAGTTAAAGGCTGAAGTGGCGCAAGTGGAGGGTACCCGTAATGTGAAGCATTCTTTGGAAGCAGGCTTCCCACAGCTGGAGGTTATCGTCAATCGTGCTGTTGCTGCTCAGTATGGCTTGAGCTATGGGTCCATCAGTTCAACAGTGAAAGCAGCCTTCGGTGGTCAGATCGGCACGAGAATTAAGGTGGATGGGCAAGAATTGGATGTTCGTATCTCCTATCCTGAGTCCTATCGTCATGAGATGAAAAATGTTGGAAATCTCTTGATACCTACACCTACAGGATCCTTTATTCCCTTAAGCAGTGTTGCAGAGGTTAAAGAAACACTGGGTCCGAATAGTATCAACCATGATGATAAGTTACGGACTGTAGAGGTTGTGAGTGATATTACTGGGCGCGACCTAGGTAGTGTCAACCAGGACATCCAAAAACGGCTTGAAAACTTCTCCTTACCTAGTGGCTACTATATTAGTACAGGTGGAGAGGTTCAAGAGATGACAGATGCCTTTGGTCAGCTGGCCTTGGCATTACTGCTCTCCATTCTTTTGGTCTATATTGTCATGGCGGTTCAATTTGAATCATTACTCTCACCATTTATTATCATGTTCTCCCTGCCAGCTACCATCGTCGGTGTTTTCCTTGGCTTAGCGGTTACCGGTCGTGCCTTAAGCGTTGTGGCATTTATCGGATTAATCATTCTCGCTGGGATTGTAGTAAACAATGCCATCGTATTGGTGGACTATATCAATATTTTACGTTCCCGTGGCATGGAACGTGATGCTGCTATTAAAGAGGCTGGTCCCAGTCGTCTACGGCCAATTCTGATGACCACCTTAACCACTGTCTTGGGGATGCTTCCCTTGGCCATTGGTATTGGTGAAGGGGCAGAGATTCAAGCTCCTCTCGCTACAGTCGTGGTCTTTGGACTGACCTTCTCAACACTGGTTACTCTGGTATTCGTGCCCGTTATCTACTCCATCTTTGATGATGCAGAGAAACGCATGCTCCTGTTTTTCAGTAAAGATGGACGCGGGCAATTAAAGGAATTACGTCGTCTTAAGAAGGAAGAACGTCGAGCACGCAAGGAATTGAAACATCAGAAGAAGCAGTTGAAGTCAGAGGATATTTCGAAATAAGGAAAAGCCTTGTACCCAGACGCTATGACTGGGTAACAAGGCTTTTTTTTACTTTGCTTTTTTGAACGAGTAGTATACCACTGACCACAAAGAGTAGAGCGATTAAGCTAGACCAGCTGAGGGGTTCCTGAAGGATGAGATGAGATAGAAAAACACCAAAGACTGGAACAAAGAATTTAAACATGGATATTTTGCTGACGGCATGATATTTCAAGAGTGTATTCCAAATGGCAAAACCGAGGGCAGAGAGTAGCGAAAGGTAAAGTAGCGTTGCGAGACTAGCAGTTGTAAAGGTAAATGGCATTAATCCCACCTTCATGCTACCTAAGACGAGTAAAGCGAGGGAGCCCAAGAGCATTTGAAATCCACTAAGATATAGGGGGTCGATTGTTCGGGTATATTTTTTGACTAAGATGCCTCCCCAAGAGCCAGCCATGGAAGAGAAAAGAAGGAGCCATTCGCCCCAGCCCCATTGGAAGGTCCCCGCATCCTTAGAGAGGTTCACCATGATAACGCCAAAGAAGCCAATCAAGAGGCCTGCTAGCTTGTTTCCTGTAAGACGATCGTTCCGAAAAGCAAAATGAGCAAAGAGGACAGAAAAAAAGGTGGAGGTACCAGCGATAATAGAACCTTGGATACCTGTGCTCATGCTTAAACCGATGTAGAATAGGATATATTGAATGGATGTTTGGAAGAGTCCAACAAATAGGATCGGGCGCCACACCCCTGGCTGATATTGCCACTTCCCTTTAATCATGATCATCAATATGAGGATGATGAGAGAGGCGAGGAAGAAGCGATAGCCTGCAAAGAGGAGCTGCTCAAAGGGCTCATCCTTCGTAATCTCTAGCTGTGCATAGCCAATTTTAATAAAGGGAAAGGCACTACCCCAAAGTAAACAGGCAAATATAGCCAATGCTGATGCGATCCATGGATTTTTCAGATTGATTTTCTCTTTCAATTGAATACCTCCGTCAAGACTCGTTGTTAAGAAAAAGGAAATTGCATGCTAAGAATCGAATTAGAATAAAAAGTGATAAGAGTAGATCTGGAAGGATGATGAATAGATGCATGATCAGAAGGTAGAGGATTTTTTGCAATATGTCAAGGAAATCAACCATTACAATGAAGCAGTTAGTACGATGTATTGGGATTTACGCACAGGTGCGCCGAAGAAGGGTGTGGATCAACGCTCTGAAGTGATTGGAACACTGTCTACTGTTGCCTTTCAAATGGCCACCTCTGATAAGATGAAAGGCTATCTGAACGATCTCCTTCAGGAGGACCGTTTTGCAACACTGGATCGCCGTACCCAACGGATGGTAGAGGTGGCGAAGGAGGAATATGATCGGAGCAAGAAGATCCCTCAGGATCGCTATCAAGCCTTTGTTGTCTTAACGTCGAAGGCAGAATCTGTCTGGGAAGAGGCTCATCACGCTGATGATTTCCCAGCATTCCAGCCCTATCTTGAAAAGATTGTGGAAATGAATCAGGAGTTCCTTCAGTACTGGGGCTATGAGACCAATCCTTATAACACCTTATTAGATCAATATGAAAAGGGCATGACCGTTGAGCAAGTGGACCCGATCTTTAAATCCTTGCGTGAGGCTACCATTCATTTGCTACAGCGTATTCAAAATGAAGGAACCGAACCGCGCTATGATTTTCTACATCGAGAGTATCCCATTGCACAGCAGGAGGAGCTAAGTCGCTATCTCCTTCAAGAGATTGGCTATGATTTTGTAGCAGGCCGCTTAGACGAGAGCTTACATCCCTTTACCATTACCTTGAATAGTCATGATGTACGGATTACGACGAAGTATATTCCCAATGATCTCTTCAGTGCCATTGGAAGCACCGTTCATGAAGGTGGTCATGCCTTATACGAGCAGAATATTGCCGAGGAACTCCTTGGAACCAATCTTGCAGGTGGTACATCCATGGGGGTCCATGAGTCGCAGTCCCGATTCTGGGAGAATATCATTGGTCGCAGTCAAATGTTTTGGAAGACCTATTTTCCGCATGTCCAATCGCTGTTCCCCGTGCAGCTAGGCGATGTGAACGCCGAGGAGATCTACCGTGCATTAAACCGTGTTCAGCCTAGCTTAATCCGCGTCGATGCTGATGAATTGACATATAATCTCCATATTATGGTTCGGTACGAATTGGAGAAGGACCTGATTAATGGCGAGCTTAAGGTAAAGGATCTACCTGAGCTATGGCGTGCAAAAATGAAGGAGTATTTAGGCGTGGAGCCTACAACCGATCGCGAGGGTGTCTTACAGGATGTTCACTGGTCAGGCGGAAGCTTTGGCTACTTCCCAACCTATACCATTGGAAATATCTATTCTGCACAGTTAGCCCATCGCCTTGAAGAAGAGCTAGGCAGCTTAGACCAATTAATCGCTGACCAGCGTTTAACTGAGATTCGTCAGTGGCTAACAGAGCATATTCATCGTCATGGGAAGATGCTACCACCTGCAGAGCTGATTCGCCAAGCTACAGGGGAAGCGATTAATAGTCAGTATCTTATCCACTATTTAACCAAAAAATATCAAGATGTCTATCAATTTAACTAATAATCTTTATCACCTGAGTCAAGTCTACGCAACTCATCTCAACTCAACTAGAGATTGATGAAGGAGGCAGCACATGAATCGATTGGATATCCCGCTCCTTGTTCAGAAGCAGCGGGAGTTTTTTTTATCAGGTGAAACCAAGGCCTATTCATTTCGCCGGTCGCAATTAGAGCAACTACTTCATTTACTATTGGAGAATGAAGAGGAAATTCTGCACGCACTTCATGCAGATCTTGGTAAGTCACCATTTGAAGCTTATGCAACGGAGTATGGGTTCACCATGTCGGAACTACGTTTTACGTTGAAGCATTTGAAGAAATGGATGAAGCCAACTCATGTTCGTTCACCACTGGTGCTGTTTGGTTCGAGGAGTCGAATCGAGCATCACCCATATGGCGTTGCTTTGATTATTGCGCCTTGGAATTATCCATTGCAATTAGCACTTGCCCCATTAATTGGAGCCATTGCTGCAGGGAACTGCGCCATCATCAAGCCTTCAGAGTTGGCTCCCCATACATCTCAGCTCCTTGGAGAGTTAATCAATCAGCATTTTCCAGCGGAGTATCTCCATGTGGTAGAGGGGGAGGTGGAGGTGGCACAAGCTCTTCTCCGTGAATCATTTGATTATCTCTTCTTCACAGGCAGTATCCCTGTAGGGAAAATTGTGATGGAAGCGGCAGCTCATCATCTGACACCAGTTACCTTAGAGTTAGGTGGGAAAAGTCCTTGCATTGTCTGTCAGGATGCTGATCTACAAAAGGCTGCGCGCCGAATTGTATGGGGTAAATTTTTGAATGCTGGTCAAACCTGTGTAGCTCCTGACTATTTATTAGTCGATACTAGGATAAAGGAAGCCTTAATAGCAGAAATCGGGAAGGTATTAAGAGAATTCTATGGCGAAGAACCGCTCAAGAGTGAAGATTATCCGAAGATTATCCATGATCGTCACTTTCAACGACTGCTTTCGTTCTGCGAGGATGGCCGCATTCGTTATGGCGGTACATGGGATCCAGCGGGGCTAAAGCTTGCGCCTACGATTATGGATGAAGTGGGTTGGGAAGCTCCAATTATGCAGGAGGAGATTTTCGGTCCTATTCTACCTGTACTTACCTATGACCAGCTTGATGAGGTGATTGGTAAGCTCCAACGATTGGACAAACCCTTGGCTCTCTATCTTTTTACGAATGATCAAGCTGTGGAAAGGAAGATGCTTCAGAATATACCATCTGGTGGTGTAGCCATCAATGATACAGTGATGCATCTCTCTTCCCCTTACTTACCCTTTGGGGGAGTTGGATCTAGTGGTTTGGGGGATTATCATGGATACTATTCCTTTTTGACCTTTTCGCAACGGCGTAGTGTGCTGAAGCAGACCAACCGCTTCGATCTTTCCTTAAAGTATCCCCCTTATTCAACGCAGAAATATGCTTGGCTACGTCGACTATTTAAATAATCACTACACTACCTTGATTTGATAGTTCAAAAGACCTATCATTATGCTAATGAGTTATTTGCTTTTTTCAAGGTGGTGCAGGTTCAATTGTTTGGATCCTTTCAGATCAACCGTTCAACACTTCAAACTAGACTTATTATTGCAGTGACACTCTTACTACTTCTGACAACCTTCTTAAGCTTTATTCCTACGGTTATCGTGATCAAGCATCAACGAACGGAGGAGGCATTAACTAATTTAGAGCAGGTGGTTAGCTATCAGAAGCAGCTGATAGATCGCTGGATCACCGAACGGGAGTATGACCTCACATATTTGGTAAGTAGTTTACATGAACCTCAAAATAATCAGCAGTTTGTGGACGTGCTCACTACCTTTACTAAGTCACATCCCGATTTTCTTGGTATGGCCATCGCTGATCCCCAGGGACAGATCATCTTTAGCACAGGTAATCCCATTGAAGGGGAGGTAACGAAGCGCTCATTTTTCCAACAAGCCTTGTATGGTGAGACTTGCATCAGTGATCTTTTTTATACCCGTACAAGCATGAAATACACCATTGTGATTGCAACACCGATACGGGATCATGAAGGAAAAATTAGTAATGTGCTATTAGGATTCGTGAACCATTCTGCCTTGCGGGAACTTATGCAGGCATTTAAACTAGGTGAAACAGGCCAGACTTATTTGATGAATAATGAAGGATACCTTCTTACAGAACCAGCGTATACATATGAGAAAAGAGAGGCTGAAGGTAGTAGTAGCTCTTCGTTCTTATCTTCCCAAACTGGGAAGGAGCATCCACTCTTTATTAAGGCCAAACAGGGAGAAAAATATGGACCCTCTTATGATAATGATTGGGGAAGAGAGGTATATGGTGATTACCTCTGGACGAATCATGGTAACTGGCTCATTATTGCAGAGATGGATCGGGATGAAATTTTGGAGCCATATTATCACTACCGTATGATTACCCTCTCTGTGGTTGCCACCGTATTATTTTTAGCCTTTCTCTATGTCCTATATTTATCGAAGCAGATTCAAGCACCCCTTCAATCCTTGCTGGAAGGGACGAAAAAAATCGAAGCAGGGGAATATGGCTATCAAATTAAAGCAGAGGGAATACGGCGTAGTACGAAGGAGTTGGTTCATCTCGCCAGCATCTTTAATGAAATGTCCTTAAGGGTGGCTGATAACGTTCAATTATTACGGGAACGTGAGAATAAATTAGAGCTGCTCTCCAATACGGACGAACTAACTTGTGTGGCTAATCGTCGCTATTTTAATGAACGTTATGAGCTGATGTGGAACTTTGCAACACGAATGCAACATCCGTTCTCATTACTCATGGTGGATATTGATTTCTTTAAGAACTACAATGATACCTATGGCCATCTCGCAGGTGATCAGGCGATTCATTTGGTAGCCCATGCACTTCAGCATAGTGTGAAACGTACAACAGACTTTGTGGCTCGTTATGGTGGAGAGGAATTTGTCATCCTCTTACCTAATACGGATGAAGCAGGTGCGATGCAGGTAGGTGAAGAGCTTCGCCATCAAGTGGAACTGCTTCAATTGGAGCACTCCTCCTCCAGTGTCGCTTCACACGTCACAATCAGCATAGGGGTAGCGACTGTAGTTCCCCAGGAAGGGGAGCTAGCCACATACTTGTTGACACTGGCAGATGAGGCGCTTTATCAGGCGAAGCAGGAGGGTAGAAATCGTGTGGTCGCTGCCAAATCACCTCCTGTATTATCATGAATAAGCTTCAGTGGAAAGGAAACGGATAAACAGTGGAAAAAAGTCCGCTCCAAGTTGAAAAGGTGCTGATTGTTGAAGGAAGAACAGATAAGGAACAGGTAGAACGAGTACTGCAGGAGCCTGTTCAGATCATCTGTACACAGGGGAGCTATGATATGGAGCGCCTGGAGGAAGAGATCCTGCCCTTTGAGGGAGCAGAGCTCTATATTCTCGTCGATGCAGATGAGGCGGGCAATAAGCTACGTCAGCAATTGAAACGGGAACTACCGAATGCCAAGCATTTGTATACCAGAAAAATGTATGGAGAGGTAGCATGTACGCCCCTCTCCTATTTGGCCAAAATTCTTGCCGATGCGCATTTTCTTGTGAGATCTGAGCACCTTCAAGGAAATCATGGTTTTAATCGTTCTTAGGTAGGTTATGATGAATCATCCATCGTAGATAGAAGGAGAGAGCGATGAGAGCCATGGCCAACCATTGCTGCGCCTGTAAGCCATAGTAAAGCTGCTGAAATGGTTGGAGCCACGCGATTAACCAGAGGGCAATTCCCAGTGTGAAGAAAATGGGGATGGCCAATTGACCTACCCTTTCTCTCTTCTTGAGTAGGATCCCAATCCCGATACCGGTTGTCATGAGGAAGGTATAGAGATGCAAGGGATGATAGGTATACTCTGGGTTCGTAAGGGAGACCGCCCAAGGTAGCGTACTGGCATATCCGTAGGAAGGAAAGAAGAGTGCCTGTAGCCAAAGAAGCAATAATAGATAAAGGGCAAGGGCATCACTAAAGCTAGCAAAGCGCTCTCCACGGAAACGGGTACGCCATCCAATATAGCCCAGGGTAACGAGACTGGCCACCAAGCTTCCCCAGGCAGACCCTTGCCGCAAGAGCAAATCTGCTGGATCAAGGATGAGTGAAGGCTGACGTAATAACGGACTAAACTTCCAGATGAGTAGAAAGATGAGGAGGGCTTCCATGATCCAGGGGACCCCCTCTTTTTTTAGTGCCTGAGGGCAGCGTCCCCAGCGCTCAGCCACTGCCACTCCAGCAAGGAGGAGAAAGAGGGCCAGGATCACAGTGGCTAGCTGCCCATTCACTAAAGCAGGTCCTAGCTGCCAATGGGTGCTCCAGCCGATCATCGTCCTTCCTCCGCCAATTTCCCGATCCGTTTCGTCAATTCCCCTTCTTGAAGGATGCCTAACCATAGGTCCTGTATGACTCCATTCTTATCAAGAAGCAAGGTTGTAGGTAAGCCATTGATACGATACTGTTTAAAAACGGCCATCTCTGTATCCATGGGAACAGGCATGGTATAGTTGAACATATTCACAAATTCCTGTGCTTGCTCTGGATTAGGATCACTTGTATTCACAGCAAGAATTTCAACGCGATCCTGATACTGTTCATAGGCAGCTTGTATCTCTGGTGCTTCGATTTGACAGGGTTCACACCAAGAGCCCCAGAAGTTGATGACGACAGGTTTTTCAATCTCCCACAAGGTGATCTCTGAACCATCCATGGTGGTGAGGGTAAAATTGGGAGCTTTGAAACCGATTCGGGGTGCAACCTCTACATCAGTCTCCTGTTGCGTCTCTTGATTAAGATTGTTATAGATGGTAATTCCCACGATGGCCACAATCAGTAATGTAAACAAAATTGGCTTTAGTTTCCCCATGATTGAATCTCCTCCTTAAAATCCTTGCCAGCCACCAAAGAGCTTGGTGAAGAAGATGGTGATCTGTGTAAGCTGATTGAAGTAGAGCAAGATTCCCATGATCACCATAATGGCTCCACCAATCTTCATCAACAGGTTGGAATATTTAATGATGGCATGAATTTTACTAATAAAGAAAGTGAGTAAGAAGAACGGAACTGCGAAACCGATAATATAGAGCGTCATATATGTAAGACCAAGGCTGGGCTGATTGATGGTTAGGGTAATGATAATTGCCAAAATGGGACCAATGCAAGGTGTCCAACCAGCGGCGAAGGCGATACCGATCAGGAAGGATCCGAAGAAACCTGCTGGCTTCTTACCCGGGTGGATTCGCTTCTCCTGCATCAACCAGTTGAACTTGATGATACCCATCATAAAGAGTCCCATGAAAACAATGAAGATGGCTCCCAACTGTCGAATCAGATCACGATAGGTATTAAGAACATGGCCGAATACAGTGGCGGATAAGCCTAAGGCGTAGATGATCACTGCAAATCCCAGGAGAAAAAAGAGGGTATGCAGCATGGCTGTCTTCTGAAAACGCCGGGGTTCTTCTTTCATGGCTTGAATAGAGATTCCAGTGATATAGGAAAGATAGGATGGATAGAGGGGGAGTGTACATGGAGAGATAAAAGATAAAAGCCCCGCAAATAACGCAATCCAGATGGTAATCTCTGTACCAGTCATGGGCAAGGATTCCTCCTTTTAACGATTTTTGATACCTCCTAGTGTATCATAAAAGGTGAACTTGACAAGACTAGATGCTTGCGTCGGGGGCAATTGTTGTAGGGGTATTATTCTTTCGGTAATTTTTCTTCGGCATCCCGTTGAATCTCTTCATCGGTTTTTCCAAGACGTTGTGTATTCAAGGACATGCCATAGGGTCCTTCTGGGAACTCTTCATAGCCAATATTCTTGGATATTTCATTAGCGCGTAGCTGTGATAGCTCATCATCACGGAGAGGTTCCTGCTCACGGTCACGATCTTCTCGCTCCATCCTTATCACCTCTTTCATAGGAGTTATCCTTATCCTCTCCGATTTTTGCTAAGCAATACAGTGATGATTATGGAACGAAGTCTTCCCTATTGAAGCTGATCTAATGGGATAAAGGTAGGGATTAAGTTTCCGGAAAACTCCTCGAGAATTAATTGGGCTACATCCTCCTCCTGATAAAGCTGGGCGAAGCGGATGAGTTCCTCGCGATTTTCATCACCAGCGCGAACCGCGATAATATTCACATAAGGAATGGCTGTGGCGCTCTCATGGAAGATGGAATCCTCTGTTGGGCTAAAGCCTGCATCTACGGCGAACCCATTATTAATGATGGATGCAGCTACATCAGGCAAAACCCGTGGCGTCTGTCCTGCAACCAGGGGTGTTATTTTCAAGTTTTTTGGGTTCTCAATAATCCCTTCCAGTCCAGCGGTGCCATTAAAATTAGGACTTAGCTTGATTAATCCAGCCTCTTCCAAGAGGAGCAAGGCTCGATTCATATTACTAACATCATTGGGGATGGCGATCTCCGCTCCCTCTGGAATATCTGCTACATTTTGATAATGATCGGAATAGATCCCCATCGGTGCTAGCACCGTGGTGGCTAAAGGTGTTAGGCTAAGGTGATGTTCACTGGTGAATGATTGGAAATAGGAGTAGGTTTGGAAAGCATTGGCGTCAATATCACCTTCTGCCAGTGCCAAATTGGGTTGGACATAGTCCGAGAAGCGAATGATTTTTACATCGATCCCTTCTTTTTTGACTTTTTCTGCTACATAATCCCAGACTCGTTGATCTGGGCCGCTGATCCCTAACTTGATCTCCTTTGTACCTGTGCTATTCACAGTAGTGGATGTATTGGCGCAAGCACTGGTGATAATGATAAGCAACAGTAAGAGAATGACGAAAGTAAGTTTTTTCATTGAATGATTCCTCCTTTATTGATTGAGTATGGCTAACGTCTACTCATTTGTTTCGCAAGGAGATTTCCTAGTAGTTGAATTCCTTGCACAAGAATGATCAATAGACCTACCGTGATGAACATGGTGACGGTATCATAGCGCTGGTATCCATAGGTGATGGCCAAATCTCCTAAGCCCCCACCACCTACCGCACCTGCCATGGCTGAAGCACCCACGAGACCAATGGTAGCGATGGTTAGGTTTAAGATCAGAGAGCCTAATGCTTCAGGAATGAGAAAACGTAGGACAATTTGAGTGGGTGTGGCGCCCATGGCTTTCGCTGCTTCGATCACACCCGCATTTACTTCAAGGAGAGAATTCTCCACCAGTCGTGCAATATAGGGTCCTGCATAGAAAACCAGGGGTACAATGGTCGCTGCTGTTCCAATGGAGGTTCCTACAATGAAACGTGTAACAGGAATGATGGCAACCAATAGAATGATGAAAGGAATGGAACGAAAAAGATTAATGATGCCATTCAAGGCTGTGAAGAGGGGAATGTTTTCTAATAATCCTCTTTTTCTCGTTAGCGCTAGTAAAATGCCAAGTGGAATTCCTAAGAGTGCTGAGAAAAATAAGGAGAGCCCAACCATGGTTAAGGTTTCAAGTGTTGCTTCAAGCAGATCATTCGTATTAACTAGCATCGGAACTCACCTCCTTGATTTGAACATTGGTTTGATTAATAAAGAGTAAAGCTTGATTTACATCGCCAGGATGTCCCTGCAGCTCTACAATAAGATTACCAAAGGGAATCCCTTGTAGCTCTGTAATATGACCGTGGAGAATATTCACGTCGATGGGAAAGCGCTTGGCCACTTGGGATAGAATGGGCTGTGCCGTGGCTTCACCAACAAATTGAATCTGATAAATGGAACGTTGACCACCTCCCTTCGTAATAAGGTTCAGGATGGTGGAGGGGATGGTGTCATGAATCACCGAGCTCACAAAGTTCTTCGCAGTCCTTGTTTTAGGATGGGAGAAGAGCTCGAATACGGTGCCTGTCTCAATTACCTTTCCTCCCTCGATCACAGCAACGCGCTGACATACATCGCGAATGACTGACATCTCATGGGTGATCAAAAGGATCGTCATGTTATATTCACGATGAATCCTTAGTAGGAGCTGCAGAATGGATTGGGTAGTCTGAGGATCAAGGGCGGAAGTGGCCTCATCGCATAATAGAATGGATGGCTGTGTTGCTAATGCTCTGGCGATTCCCACCCGCTGTTTTTGACCCCCAGAGAGTTGATCAGGATAAAAATCACCTTTATCACCTAAGCCCACGAATTGAAGGAGCTCCTTCACCCGTTCTTTGATCGTCAGAGGTTTTTCACCTGCAAGAATCAAGGGCATGGCCACATTGGTAAAGACGGTTTTCGAATCGAGCAGATTGAAGTGTTGGAACACGATGCCAATCTGTCGCTTCAACAATCTGAGATCACGAGGTGAGAGGGTGGTAATATCCCTTCCCTGTACTAGGACCCGACCGGATGTTGGCGTTTCTAGGAGATTAACACAGCGCAGGAGAGAGCTCTTACCAGCACCACTAAAGCCGATAACACCGAAAATTTCACCTTGCTTAATGGAGAGGTTAATTCCATTAAGCGCCGCAACAGGCCTACCATTTCTTTCATACACCTTGGTCACATTCTGAAATTGAATCATTTTTCTCCTCCTTTTCTTCGTAAAGCTTTTTAGTCATAAAAAAACCTTTTCTTGAGAAACAAGAAAAGGAGTGAATCATCTTCCTCTCTTATCTCCCAAGCATACTGCTTGCTGGAATTGGCACAGTTCTCAAAAAGATGAGTCCGCTGCCGAGGCTTCATAGGGCCAGTCCCTCCACCTCTCTGGATAAGTAATGAAGCATATGAAGTTATAATAAAAAACCTCTTCTTATCAAATAAGAAGAGGTTGACGCCGTGGAAAAAGGCATTCCGCTCTTCTTATCTTCCAAGCCGTAGCTTGTGGGAATTGGCACAGTTCTCAAAAAGATGAGTCTGTTGCCGAGGTTTCACAGGGCCGATCCCTCCACCTCTCTGGATAAGAAGTACAATCCATACAGTTTTTAGAGTAACTTGTGTATAAATTTACTATACTTGATTCAGGATGTCAACCACTTTTATCTTTTAGCTCCCTTTTATTTCTGTCTCCACTTCCCTATAATGAATAATGTCATATCAATTAGGAGTGAGACAACATGGAGTGGACCTATGAAGAGATTGAAGAACGTTGGCAGGAAAAGTGTTGGGTGGATCTACGATCCCCCCTCGAATATGAGGAGGACCATCTTCCAGGTGCCGTCAATCTTCCCATTTTTAATAACCAAGAGCGTGAAGAGATTGGAACCCTATATAAGCAGGTAGGGGAACGAGTCGCAAAGCAACGTGGGCTAGAGATCCTTGCTCCCAAGCTACCAAGCATCATGGATCAACTACGTGAGTGGAGCAGTAAACAACCCACCATTCTCTATTGCTGGCGCGGTGGTATGCGCAGCACCTCCATTTATCAGGTCGCACATTGGATGGGGATTCCCGTTCATCGCTTATTAGGGGGCTACCGTCATTACCGTCAAGTGGTGAACCAGTTCTTAGAAACTTGGGAATATGAAGGCCGTTTTGTCGTACTTCATGGTCACACAGGTGTAGGCAAGACGGTGATTCTTCAGCAATTAGCAACTGAGGGATATCCTGTCCTCGATCTGGAGGGGTTGGCCAACCATAAGGGTTCTATCTTTGGCAATTTAGGAACTAAGGAACAGCAACCATCACAGAAGGCATTTGAAAATCAACTTTACCAAGCGCTTTTGCAGTTACAAAAGCAACCCTTCATCGTAATTGAAGCTGAAAGTAAGCGGATTGGTGATCGTTTCTTACCTGATCACTTCATGGATATACGCCAAAAAGGAATTCAAATCATGCTAGATGCCCCCATTTTTCAACGGGTACAACAGATTAAGCAGGATTATATCGCTTCACCATACTTTGACCAACAAAGTTCCTTAAAGGCACTGAAGCGGATTGCCCCCCGCTTCTCAGGTGAGGTTTACCAAGAGATTTATCAATCCATCGAAACAGAGGAGTATAATGAAGCCATTCAATTACTCATGCTCCATTACTATGATCCTCGTTATGATTTTGGTGATCGCTTAGCAGGGCTGGAGACGGTGTATTCAATTCAAGTCAATGAAGAGACTGCTGAGATGGTTCCATTCTTTACTCAAGAGGTGAAAGCCATCCTTCATCAACATTTTCCCCATTTTCAGCCGATCCGATGAAAGGATAAATCCTCCTCGAAAACACAGGAACTGGTGGGTATAAAGAAATGAGGAAGTTCAAACCCTAACAGTAATCTGTGAAAAGGAGGGAATACCATGCCAATGCAACAGAATCATATGCAGAACCAACATATTATGCAGACACCACCTGATGTGATCACCACCAAGGATCTGCTCTACTTAAAAGATGCCATGAGCTGGGAGCTAGGTGCTGTAAAGAAGATCAATCATTTTGTGCAGGAATGCCAAAATCCAAAGATAAAACAGGTTCTGGAACGAGCTGGTAAATTGCATCAGCGTCATTATAATTTACTTCTTCGTCATTGCCAGAATAATAATCAACAAAACATGCGACAGATTCCCCAAGCTATGATGCAACAGCAGAATCAACAGCAACATCAACAACGTCAATCATAATCCCTTTATAAGGAGGCATCAGGATGACTGGAAATCAAAACAAAACCATTGCAAATCCCAAGCCACCTGGTGAGCCCCAGGTAAAGGGGCCCCAGATGAATGACCGTGATATGGTGAATGATGCATTATCTACAGTTAAGTATTTAACAGATAGTCTAAATGTAATGGCACGGGAAGCAAGCCATGAAGCACTGCATCAGGATATTATGACTTGCTTAGTAGAGACCCATCAGTGTCAGCGCGATCTATTTAACTTAATGTTCCAAGAGGGCTGGTATAAGCTAGAAGCAGAGGATCAGCAGAAGCTGGACCAGGCTTTCCAGCAATTTTCTGGTTACACCTCACAGCTACCGTATCCCATGCAGTAATACACAGTGGTGTACAAAAAATAAAGATGTGAAGCAAACAGGATACCGTTTTTATCACAAAATGGTATCCTTTTGCTTTCTCTAAACTGGATTAAGCTCAAATGGCTTAATAACCGAGATGGCGCTTCAACTCTTCCGTTCCATAGAGGTGGAATTTACGTGGGTCTGCAGATGTGAGATGTAGCTGAGAAACAGGCTGATGCTGATCGTTTAAATAGGTGGTACCATGATTTCCTGCTTGCTTTAGTCTCTCTAGTAATTGTGCCAGGGCATTCACGTATAAGAAGCGTTCTACACCAAACCAGAAGATATAGGGTGTATAAATGTTAGGGACCAGCGATCTGAAGCAGGCTTCCTCATTCATACCAGCCATTCCATAATAGCGATAACGAGGGTCGGGGATCACCGAGAGCAGACGTTGGATCTGCCCTACTGGAGAACGATCTACGATGATGAAATTATAATTACTGGCAATCTGATACTGAAAGGACTCCAATTGATTGATCTCCTGCTCAGAGCCTTCCTCCATACAGTAGATGACTGAAGTCTCCACGGCAATTCCCCGTCGTTGTCGAGCCTCAAGCCTGACCTGATGGATAAGATTACGAAAAGTACGAACAGATTGCTTCGATGTCACGATCTGTGAAGAAAGACTTGTGGTGGAACCAATGCGATACTCCATGAGCGTTGTGGGGGTATAGATAATATCGCAATGCTCGGTGAGACGGAGCCAGTAATCATAATCATCTACTGTATCATAGCGATACGCTCCAACTTGTTCTGCAAAATTAGTTCGATACAGGAAGGCAGCACCGATAAGATTTTGCTCAAGCAGCGATTCCTTAGGTAATTGTTGAACGCGGCGAAACTCTTCTTCCTGTTCTGTGGACCAGGCCATTTGTCCATCTTCATTGATCAAACGGTAATGACCATAGGCAAGTCCCACATGGGAGGGACTCGTCTCCAACAATGAGCGGAGGGTACCAATAAAAGGAGGGTAATGAACATTGTCGCTAGAGACCCAGGTTAGATATTTAATGGAAGGGAACTGATGACAGCGCTTAAACCCGAGGTTGAGTGCATTGGTTAATCCTTGATTTTCTTGGAGCTGTATCACATCAATGCGGGAGTCGTGTTTAGCAGCTTCGTAGATTATATCGATCACATGAGGTTCAGCACCATCAAGGACAATTACTAAGCGAAAGTGTGGATACTCCTGCTGAAGGATGGATTGTAGTGCAGTAGTTAAATATTCAGGACGTTGCCGATAAATAGGCATAACGATCCCTACATCCTGATGGCTCATTGAAAGCCCTCCTTATCTTGTTCCATGATCCAATGCTTAAGCTCTTCAAACATCCTTTCATAGGGTGTTACATAATAATCGAAATCTCCCCTTGTACTGACCAAGGTTAAATCTTCATAGGGTTCAGCCAGTGCTTCAATCTTTACCTGTGTTCGTTGAAAAGTAGCCTGTAAGTTGCAGAGTAGTTCATAGTGAGAGATTTTCCTTCTTCCGCCAAGGTGAATCATCCCCCCCAAAGGTTTATTGAGGAGCCAGCTAATCATTTTTGCCAATTCAAGGGTGGTTACACAATTACCTCGTACATGCTCATGGCCGTAGATGGAACCCTCTTGGGCAAGAAACCATGAGAGTAATCCATGCCCCTGATTTTTACGCTCAGGTCCAATGAATGAAGTACGAATCACCACGTGAAGTGGATGGGAAAACTCTCCTAACGATTTGCTTCTGCCATAGGGACTTGTGTTATTGGGAGTTGCCATCTCATGGTAATCCCCCATAGCACCATCAAAGACAGACGCTGTGCTGATATGGATGAGCCGAAACTGATAATGATCTGCCCATCTTAAGAGGCAATGGGGGAAGAGACTGTTCAAATAGATGGCATATTCCATACTCCAGTTTGGATGTGCTGGGAGTAACTCCAAACAGTTGATCACCACTTCAGGCTGAAGCTCCTGAAACAATTGTTGGAGTAAGGCAGTATTACGTACATCCAGTTGCCGACCCATGGGATGTTGAATGGGCTGGCGGGCTGTATAAGTAAGAGCATGATAGGTGGTACGGGATAGATAAGAGACTAGCATGGAGCCGACTAGCCCTTGACCTCCAAGGATAAGGATTTTCATTCTGCCATCTCCCTTCTCCTCCCTTGTGGGAAAACTATCATTATCTCTACTCTATTCAACTCTGCAGGACTTAGCGCAGGCCATCTCCCTTCTCCCTTGAAAAACTAGTCTCTTCCCCATACCATCCATCGTGGGTATGCATAGAATGGTGATAGATTTGCTAGGGAGAGGAGCCATCATGATGGAAGCAAAAGAGCAAGTCATCAATTTAATGGAACCGCGCAAGCAGCTACATGCATATCATCAAGAATTGACCGCTGCATTCGAGCGGATATTGACCAGTGGAAACTATGTGTTAGGCGAGGAATGTGAACGATTGGAGCAAGAAGTGGCAGAGTATCTCGGTGTACAAGAAGCCATCACCTTAGCCAATGGAACTGATGCACTGATTCTAGCATTGGAAGCAGGAGGAGTTGGACCAGGGGATGAGGTGATTACCACACCATTTAGTTTTTTTGCCACAGCGGAGGCCATCCTTCGTATCGGGGCTATCCCCATCTTTGTTGATGTGGATCCTACCACCTACAATCTTGATGTTACACAGATCGAAGAACGGATAACCTCTCGCACCAGAGCGATCCTACCGGTGCATCTCTTTGGCCTGCCTGCAGCAATGGAGCCCATCATGAGTATTGCGAAGCAATATGAATTCATGGTGATCGAAGATGCTTGTCAAGCCTTCGGTGCGTGCTATGTGGGGAAGAAGGTAGGTGGTTTAGGAGACGCTGGTTGCTTCTCGTTCTTCCCAACAAAAAATCTAGGCACCATCGGTGATGGAGGAATGGTGGTTACTAACAGCAAGGAACTAGCAGAACGGATTCGTCTTCTACGGAATCATGGTAGTGCTAGGAAATACTTTCATACAGCTGTAGGGTATAATAGTCGCTTGGATGAAATTCATGCAGCGATTCTACGGATTCTCCTGCCTCAGGTGGACCAATGGAATCAGCAGCGCGTGCAACTAGCTCAACGTTACTATGAACAGCTAAGGTCCTGTGAAAAAATAACGATTCAGAAGCCAATAGCTGGCCATATCTACCATCTTTTTTCCATTGAAGTAGAGCAGCGTGAAAGGCTCCAAGCCTATTTACAAAAATATCATATTAGCTCTGGTACCTATTATCCTTATCCTCTTCATACCCTACCTGCATTAGCGGGTATCGGTAGAAGTGGGGAGACCTTTCCTGTAGCTGAACGCTTAGCCAAGGAACTTTTAGCGCTACCGCTTCATCCCCATTTGAGCATTACCGAGCAGGATCATGTGATATCAACCATTCAGCAATATTATCAAGAACAGGAAGGATGAGTGCCGTTGCCTTCCTTTTTCTTTTTCATAGAGTAAAGAGAGCCACTTTCATGGAGGAGGAAAGGAGGGATTGACTTGCCAAGCAGGAAGCAAATGTATCGATCAAAAGTGAGCAGAAGGCCACCCATTGTGTCTGTGATTATTCCAGCGCGTAACGAGGCGAGGTGGATTGGACAGATTGTACGAGCAGCACGTCGAATTACGAGGCGCACAGAAGTGGTGGTAATCTGTAATGGGAGTCGTGACGAGACAGCGCTAAGAGCAAGGCAAGCAGGAGCATTGGTGATTCAATATGCATCACCTCTTGGCTACGATGTGGCTCGAGCCATCGGTGCAAGGCATGCTCGAGGTGCCATACTCCTATTTGTTGATGGAGATGTCCTGCTCCCTACCTCCATTTTAAGACAGTACTGTCGTGATGTTTGGGAGGGCAATGATCTTGTTCTCAACGCATATTCAGGGCGGAAAACGGAACGAAGTATCCATTCTACATCGGAAGCGAAGCGAATTCTCAATGCGCTTTTAGGTAGAAAGGACTTAGAAGGAAGTTCACTTACCACCATTCCCCATGCCATGAGTCGCAAAGCACTTCAGGTTATTGGAATAGAAAACTTAATGGTACCACCCAAAGCACATGCGCGAGCTATTCTGGAGCAGCTTAGAATCAAGCGCGGGAGCCACTTGAATATGGCTCTCTATAATCGCCGAAGAGGTCGACGAATTCAAGGTGGTGTTGACCGTGTAGAAAAACTGATCATCGGTGATCATGGTGAAGCGATTGCAGAGATTATCAACCGTCGTGGTGAGCGGGGAGGCTTTAGTGACTTAGCACGGAAACGTTCCTTACTCTTGAATTATCTTGACGATCCTACATTGCTATCTCCTTATCAGCTCCGGACGGTTCATAAAGAACCAGAAATGGTAGAACGATGGAGACGCATTGCCCTACGAATTGGAATTCCAGAGACACTCCGGATCGAGAATGAGCAAAAGCTCTCGATTATTCTCTCCATCAGCAATGAAGAAAGAACCATCTATCCCTTACTCTCCCGTCTTATGCTACTCAATCCCAAAGAAGTGATCATCCTGGAGAATGGTTCTCATGATCGTACCGTTCATCGTTGTGTACAGTTTCCTGTCACCTGCTATTCTTTTCCCTTCCACTTAGGACATGATGTGGGAAGAGCCATTGGGGCACGGATTGCTACAGGAGAGGTACTTCTCTTTATCGATGGGGATATTCTCTTTCAACCCTCGGAATTAATACCCTTTATTCATGGCTGCTATGAAGGAGCAGATATTACCTTGAATGATGTGAACCCCTTCTATTATCACTCCTCGATGATCGATGATGTGAGCATGGCCAAGGCTTTTCTAAACCGAATCATGGCTGCCAATCAGTTCCAATACGCTTCATTAACGGCTGTACCTCACGCCATGAGTAAACAGATGGCAGAGCGAATTGGCTATGAACATTTAGCAATCCCTCCGAAAGCTCAAGCCATCGCTCTTGCGCGAGGGGCAATGATTCAACTGGTGAAGGGTATCAATGTGTTCTCCAGTAACCGCTTACGTCGCGAGCACTTTCAAGAAGGAAATGTGGTGGCCCAGATGATTCTTGGTGATCATCTTGAGGCAGTCAGTTGGCTAGCTAAGCATGAAGGAATAAGAGGACGTTTACTCGATGAAATTCGCAAGCGTGAGTATGGTAAAACAAGCGAAGTTAAAGGGGGGGATCTAGCTTGAAAATTCTTGGATTGATGAGTATGGATCTGTTTCGACTCTCAACGGGGTGGGCTTTAGAAGAGTTGGGACATCAAGTCTTTTATTTAGATGAGGCAGATCCAGAGGTGTTGGATCATGCCATACAGCAATTTCAGCCCGATATGGTTTTCGATATGGGATGGGATGCCTTACATGCTCAGGCAGAATCTATCTATTCTATCCTTCAGCGTTACCCCGTTTTTCATCTGTATTTTGCCGAGGAAGATCCCATCCATTTTAGTAACTGGTCCCTTTACTATTGTGATAAAACGAAGCCTCAGATGGTACTAACCCGCAATTCATCCTGTATTCCACAATATGAAGCGCTAGGCTATCCGGTGATCGCCATGGATGTTGGGTGTAATACTTCCTTCCATCGCCCTGTACCACCAAATCCTGCCCATCAATGCGATATTGCCATCGTGGCCAATGCCCAGCTTGATTTTGATATTTATCGTAGAGAATGTATCAGAACCTTAATTTCGCCTTTAATGAATACGAGCTATCATATACGGATCTATGGACGAGGGTGGGAAAAATCACCTGAAGTCCTGGGATTTTCTGTACCTCCAGCAATGCTGCATGGCATCGTCCCATTCCACATCACCAATCAAATCTATAATAGTGCCAAAATTAATATCAGTATCCAATCCATTGAGGAGCAACTGAGCAGTCGAACTTTCGATATTCTTGCAGCAGGTGGATTTTTACTTACTACCGATACGCCAGGAGTTCGTGCCCATTTTCAACCTGGCATCCACTGTGAGGCTGTTGCAACGGCAGACCAATTATTAGAGAAGGTCGGCTACTATCTAAATCATGATGAGGAACGGAAACAGATCGCTGCCAATGGGCGGGGACTTGTTATGGAGCGGGATTCTTACGTACAACGTTTTTCCCAGGTGTGGGGGAAGGTTGAGGAAGTATATACACAATTCCGTAATGAACGCGGGGTCTCATGATGTTTGAATACATGGATTGAGAGGAGTGATTACGAGGTGTCTGATCAACAATGGAAGGGCTCATCATTATGGGGCTGGCAGATGGCGTTAAAGCAGATCGGCATGGAAGCCAACTTGGTCGATCAATCAACACCGATCATTCATGGTACGCTACCCAATGGACGTTCTATTCAGCATATTCAAGGGATGGGCTGGCATGAGGGTCTAACTGGAATGGGGAGTCATCCCGTATTGGTTCATTATGATGGCCCAGAGGTGTGGCAAAGCACAGTGACTCAACGCTACAATCCCTATGCTCCCTTGATCGTCCCAGTTCATAAAGATGAAGAGGTAGAGCTTCTACTAAAGAAACATGCTCAATTTACACGAGCCTGTACGGTTTTCCAATGGGAGGTAGTTCCTTCATTACTTCCTCATTTTGAAAGAATCTATGTGATTCCTGTTCCATACAGCGGAGAACCTTCCCATCTTAATGAGATGAATTCACCACCACAGATTATGATTCTATCCCACCCAGGCTGTGAAGAATTCTCGGCATTTGCAGGGGATGTCTGTACACGCATACGTAATGAAGGGATGGCCATTGAATGGCAACTGGTGGATACCAGAGATGAGGCAGCTTGTATGGAGGCTGTAAAGCGCGGAGATATCATCATTGATCAACTCAGCTATGGTTGGTATACACCTTGGGCTGTCATGGCTATGGGTATGGGAAAGGTAGTCTTCTCGTACCTGCGTGAGGATCTTCAGCTACGTCACCACTTAGCAGGAGCAACATTATATTCTACATCCATGGCTACATTGGAATCTCGTCTACGTCAATTTCTAAATCACCCAGACCAGCTGGCAATTAACAGAGAAGCAGGGTACAGCTTCTTTGAACAGCATCATCATCCCGTGCTTTTTGCCCATTGGCTGATGTATATCTATGAGGCAGAAACAAGGATTGCGCATCAGGAGCTAGCCAATCATTCTCCCTTTATTATGCATGCTTGGGGCACGCAGGCTCGCTTTTATCGTTTTAATCAGGCGAAGCGTCTTATTGACTCTCACTCCGCTCCCATGGGAGAGCTATTTAGCGGTCAGCTCCAACCAGATACCATCGTTCTCACATCACCACCAGCTACACCACCACTTGCTATAGAAGCACCAGTTGCTCCTCCTATTCTTGAACAGCCTATGCATACTCCTTCACGTGTGATACTACGAAGATGGAAACCTCGAGGAAAAAAAGCCGCTTCCAAAGGAATCACTTATACATTTTTATGTAAGGATTTGCCAAAGCGTGGAAAGATTCTAAAAGCCGCTTTCCGTGCAGTTGCTAAAGGGCATCATGGCAACATTTCAATCCTCATCAAGCATGGCAATAAGCGTGCCATTCCACTTGGACGCTCATTGATAAAGCAACAGGGTAAAGGCAAGCAAAAACGTCAATATGTACGAGTCCAATGCACCAATTGGGTACGTAGTCTCAAGGGTAAGCATCGGGGAAAGGTTCATCTCTATATTCCTGTGAAAGTGCGTGCCAACCCTTATTTTACACTTTATGTAAAACTACCAATTTAGAAACATGGGAGAGGTGATGGTTGATGATTCATCCTAACGTAAGGATTCCAGCCTCTGCATCCATTGGTCATGGGGTTATCATTGAGGAAGGTGTACAGCTTGGAGAGAATATTCAAATCGGTCACTATTCCATCTTACATGCACACACCATCATTGGGTCAGGTGTTCGTGTAGGACACCATTCCATCCTTGGTGTTAAACCTCACCACTCCCCACTCATTCGTGAAGTGGACCAGCAGATCTCTCCGTTACGAATCGGATCCAACAGTACGATCGGTCATCATGTCACGCTGTATGCCGGAAGTACAATGGGTCAGCAGCTTCTCATTGCCGACCACGTCCATATTCGAGAGCAGGTGGAGATTGGTGATAAGACGGTGATTGGTCGGGGGGTCATGATCGAATTGAATAGTCGAATCGGCAAACAATGCACAGTTCAGACCCTCTGCTATATTACCGGTGACACCATTCTGGAGGATCATGTGTTTCTAGGACCTGCCGTCGCCATGGCCAATGATAAATATATGAAAACTGTTGCTATTGCCATGACAGGACCTTACCTCGAACAGAGTGTTCGCATCGGGAGCCACGCAACCCTTTTACCAGGCGTACGGATCGGAGCACGGTCTATGGTGGGCGCAGGAGCAGTCGTGACCCGTAATATACCTGCTGATACTGTAGTTATGGGCAATCCTGCACGAGAGAGGGGAATGTGAGATGACCTTTCGCATTGGCGTTGCAGGGGTGGGGGTGATGGGGGAGCATCATTGTCGTACCCTTTGTTCGTTAAAAAAAGTGAGTGAGGTTTACCTCTTCGATTTAGATCAACAACGTGTGCACCAGGTGGGGCAGCGTTACCCTGTCACCATTGCCAAAACCTATGCTGAACTGCTGGACCTTTCCGATGGCGTTGTGATAGCTACTCCAGCTAATACCCATGCTCTTCTTGTACAACAAGCGATTCAGAAAAGACGACATGTATTTGTGGAGAAGCCTTTTGTCCCATCTGTGCAGGAGGCACGTCAGGTCCTTCAGCTACTACAAGCCATTGCTCAGCCCCTGGTGGTCAAGGTCGGCTTTATTGAGCAGTATAATCCGGCCATTCAACAGCTCCAAGCTATGGTAGATATTCCGAAAATAGAAGCCTTCTTTGCTCAACGCTTAGGTGCGCCGCCACGGAAGATTGAAGCGGATGTGGTCATGGACGTGATGATTCATGACCTTGATATCCTTCTCCAATTGCAGCGAGGACCCATCACTTCCATCGATGCAGTGGGACACAGAGTGAATGATATCATTGAGGAAGCCTTCGTATTAATCGCTTTTGCAGAGGGCTGTCGCGCCTCGCTTTGGGCTAGTCGTCGCTCCGCCTACAAGGTACGACAGTTACAGATCAATGAAGGGAATCGAACATTTCTTATCGATTATGCGAAGCGGACATTGAAGCTCTTCCACTGTCCCCAGCACTTCTCACGTACCTATACCTTGGATAATGTTGAGGAAAAGGTCGGCTTATCCTACGGGGATCCACTATTCAATGAATTGAATCAGTTTATGGAGGCCATGGAACAACCTACTGCAAGCTGGGCAGAGGTGGAGGATACTATCCGTGTCATCCAATTAGTCGAGGAGATTCGTAATAAAATCAGCTAGATATGAACATAGGATCAAACATGATATTTGATCCTATGTTTAACAGTAATTCTAAAAAATCAATGGCATCGTTCATTTAGAACGATGCCATTGATTCATCTATGCACTCTTCCCGAAAAATGAGAAGGTAGAGCATGCTCTCCTCACAGGACATTATTTTGATTGAATCACATTAAGTATGGAAAATAGGAATTGTTTATCATCTGATTTCTTTTCGGAATCACGATAAAAATCCCAGGCTAGTTTCGTACCATCATCATTATTTTTATACCCTTGAACATATGGACTACTAGTAGATCTGGACTTTGCTATTGTCATCCCTTGTTTTGTAAAGGCAAAGGATTGAAAATTCTCCGTTCCGTAAAAGAAAACAGGATACTTTACAGTCTTGTAAAATTGCACATATTTTTCCTCATCCGCTTCAGGAAATGCACTACTCGTGATAATTAAAGCATTATATTCATAATTGGACTGTGAGAGATGATCTAATGTTTCATATTCATACACAACGTTAGTTATTTTGGGCAGTTCATAATCGCCAACTACTGCGATTTCTAGCAAGCTTTCAACAGAATATTCATTTGTTTTATCCGATGAACACCCAAAGAGGAATAGCATCGTAAATACAATCGACAAGACGACATGCTTTTTCATAATTATCACCCTATTGGTATTTGTAGTATATTTTGTTAATTACTATAATAATAACACAAGATTAATATTTTACAAAACAACTTGAATATTTTAGTAGCAAATAAATATGAGAATAAGCTAGATAAGCAATTACAGCGAAATATCAAATCAATCAAACTAGTACATTAAGAAAATAGGTTGGGAGAAATAGTAGTTCAATTCTACCGTGTTATTGGAGTGAATGATGTGACTTTATATTATCGAGAGAGCGGTACTAAGGACGGTTCATTGATGTTTTTTTACATGGTGGGGGAGTAAGTAGTTGGATGTGGAAAAAACAAATTCAATACTTCAGTCAGTACCACTGTGTTGCAATCGACTTACCAGAACAAGGGAAGAGTAATCTGACAGATCAATTTTCAATTCAATATAGTGCAGAAAGAGTCATTGAGTTAATAGAAAAGCTCGCACCTGATAAAAAAGCTAATTAGACCTACGATTAAATTGACATTTCCATTGATTAAAAACAAATCATTTTCAAAGCTTCAAGCAAAAACACTATATGTTGATAAGGAATACTTTGAAACATATTATGAAGAAAGTTCCTTAATGAAGTCAGATACACTGATACGTATCTTAGAAGAAAATATATCATTTGAATTACCACTAAATTTTAGTGAGGCCAAGGCAAAGATAATGGTTACCGTTGGAGAAAGAGAAAAAGCATTAATGAAAAAATCAGCCAAAGATATCGTTTCAAGTAATTCAAATTGTTTAGGTATAATGATACCTAATGTTGGTCATGGAATACCTTTAGCGAATTCTGATTATTTTAATAAAATGGTTGAGAAATGGATTAGTGAGGGTAATATACCAGATGGAAAAATATTAAGTGTTTCTTGGTTAAGATATGCTCCCCTTGTGGTAGACAGTTGAAATAGTAAAACTGTTTATCATAAGGGGAGCATATTACATTTAAATTTCAAGTAAACCGAAGGGATCTTCTCTATGCATGTTGAGGAAATAAAGGTTTACGCTTACATAATTGATTAGCCATATGGCCAAAATCAATGGCAACCTTTCCTTGTTGAGCAATTAAAGGACAGAGGACAGCAGCAGCCACTCCTGCTGAGACGAAGGCGATATCATAATGATAATGCTGCATACGCTCCATTACATGTGGTATATCATTCATGCCACGAACAGGCACCGCTCCCACCACATTGTAAAAGCCCTCCAGATGTAAGCGTTGATAGAGTTGTTGCATCACATTACCCACTAAGAGAACACGGTAGTGCTTCAGAAGGTGGAAAACGAAGTTGACTTCGTCTAATTTATAATTGATCAGGGAGGATGTGAGTGTAAGCTCCCGCAATGGTAATTGATGGTGCTGCCAGATCTGTCGAAATAGACCTTGAAAATGGGGAAGTCGGCTAACAGGAATTCCGATGAGATTTGCCTGCAGAATGGAATTGAGTAGTTTATTCCGATGCGCTTCATCACCGATGGTAATTCCAGAGTAGGGGAGAAAATGACCGCCGATCATCTCTACCTCAGCAGGTGAAAAAATAGTACCTTGGCATAATGTAAGCATTTCACCATCACCGAGACGAATCAAGGAATAGCCACTCCCCTGATCAAGGGCTTGCTGAATAAGCTGTTTTACATTTTCTGTGGATACTAATGGAATCAGTTCCGAATGGAGCTGTTGAATGCCTGCTTCAATGATCTCAGCGACAGAGTGCAAGTGAAGGACTTGGTTAACAGGAAGGCGCTGCTCAACAAGTGCTTCCCCACCTCGGTAGAGGGCTTCTGAGAGCAGAAGCTCTTCTTCAGAACGACTGAAGATTCCACGTTCTATACGCTCCCAATTCACTGCTGTGATGGAAGGCTTGGGGGAGGTTGCTCCCTGCTGCGATCCCCGCGAATCCATGATTTCGGCTCCCTTTACATGGATCGCAAGCTGTGGTGGCAGAAGTGGACGCTTGCCTGGCAAGCCATACCTTACATAGTAACCATGATGGGTTCCCGTTTCCCATTGGGAAAGCTGGGAGGTTACATCGAGGAAGGCTTTGCGCTGCATGGGTTTGATGGGAATGGTAGTCATGGGGGTACGGCGCGGTGGCTTCTTCCGGATCTGTACGAAGGGACGGAGATTCCAGCTCTCTTCCACTACACTTACTTGAATCGTATAAGGAGATGCATGAGCAGGGAGTGGGAACACAAGAAAGAGTCGTTCCACCACCTCTCTAAAATCTAGGTTGTCCAGTGTAAAGAGACATAAGAGATGCTGACCATGGCGTAGCCAGCGCTGGGGGAAGAAGAGTGTTCCATTGGAGAATTGTGGCATTGAGCAATTCACCCTTTCTCTAAGGAATGTAGAAATTGCTGATAAAACGGTACCAGTGAGGCGGCACGATGCTCCCATGAAAATTTTTCTTCAACCATCTTCCTTC
Organism: Rubeoparvulum massiliense; assembly: GCF_001049895.1. Classification (GTDB taxonomy): domain Bacteria; phylum Bacillota; class Bacilli; order Rubeoparvulales; family Rubeoparvulaceae; genus Rubeoparvulum; species Rubeoparvulum massiliense. The sequence continues at coordinate 26,475 of NZ_CVPE01000003.1, read as the reverse complement.
CTGCTAATCCCAACTGACGTGCAAGGTTAGGCTGATCCAGTAGGGTTTGAATTCCTTTCACCAATTCATCCACAGGGGAGATACCAGGCAATAAAAGCCCAGTTCGCTGATGCTGTACCACCTCAGGAATTCCACCTCGTTGAAAGGTGACAATGGGCAGGCTGGTAGCCATACCTTCTAAATTGACAAGACCGAACGCTTCCGGACCAATGGAAGGGACGATAAGTAGATCAGCTAGCTGATAATAATGAGGAACCTGCTGGTGAGGGATGAAGGGGATAAAGAAGCTAGGCTGTTTTAGCTGTTGCCGTAGTGTTCGAACCTGCTGGACGTAGGAGGTGTTCAGATTACGACCGTAATGACTTCCCCCAACGATGAGTAAAGCAAAGCGATAGCCCAGCTCCTCTAAGCGATGCGCTGCTTGCAGTAGGAGATGCAGCCCCTTATAATATTGAATTCTTCCACAGAAGAGGAGGACAGGAAGATCCTCTAATCCATATTGTGAACGGATGTGCTGCCGAATTTGGTGGACAGAGGGCGTTTCTAGAGGGAGGAAGCTTTGCAGATCGATGCCAAAATAGCGAACTTGAATCTTTTGCTCCCAGCGTTTAGCCTCTCTCTCGTGGCGGGCAAATCGTAAAAGATATTGGCGGAGGAAATCACTGTTGACTAGGATGGCATCAGCCATTTCTAAGCCTTGGTAAATCGCAGTCAGCCGTCGGCGCTTCCCCTGTAAAAAAGTAATGGAGTGGAGGGAGAGAATGATGGGAGTGGAGGGGAGTCTTTGTTTAAACGCAGGTACATAGGTAGGACGATTCTCAATCTGAATGATTGAATACGGATTCTTTTCACACCAATCTACACAGTGCTTTACATAGAGGCGTAGATTGTTTCCAGGGAGGTTATAGATTTTCGTTCCGAAATGTCCATATTGGCTGGGGATGCCAGGGCGTTTCCGTCCGATAATATGAAGGTCATAGTGCTTGGAAAGGAGAGGAGTTAACTGTAAGAGGGAGGATTCAACCGATGAATAGATAGGAGATGGAATGGCGAAAGTCCCTGGGGTAATAAAACAAAGCTGAGGTGGCATCAGCACCACTCCTCCACGTTTTAAATGCTATCCTATCCTATGAAGGAAGGGAAGCTGAGGTTTAGTCCCTCGCCTTTTTTTTCAGAAATCATCAGATGACCACCATGAAATCCTGTAATGTTTGAATAGGATAAGGGAGGATGAAGTCTTGGGGGAATGAGAGGATGTGGAAAGTAATCGGTATTATTTTTCACCAGCGCAAAATTGCACTGCTTCGAAAGGGACTTGAGCCGTATGAATACCTGCCTTTTTACACGAGATTAGCTCGTCACTATGGTTGTGATCTTTTCTTCTACTCTTGGCAGGAGCTCCTGTTAGATCGCAGCTTAAAGCAGGGGTATTATTATAACTGGCAAAAGGCAAGGTGGCAATATGGAGCCATTCCTGTACCGAAGGTGAATCTCTTTCGTGCAAAGCTACCTTCACGCCAAGAACGTGCCCGTCAATTTCTTCCTTATCACCAAGCTTCAGATGTGCAATTTCTAAATTTACCTTGGGAGATGAATAAAGCGACTATTTCTAAAGTGTTGGCTGCCAATCCCCGGCTCCAACCGTATCTTCCATGGACGCAACCGCTCACCTTGACCAATCTTCAAACTGGCTTGAACCAGTATGGACAGATCCTGGTAAAGCCCATATTTGGCTCAAAGGGATCAGGAATTCGTCTAATTGAACAACGAGGTCAAGGGGTGTGGCAGGCGGATCACATGAGAAGCAAAGGAAGAATAGCTCCGACATTACGCTGGTCCATCATTGGAGAGCTGACGGATTGGATTAGCAGCATAGGTAGACCTGAACGCTTTCTGATCCAGCAATTTCTTCCATTAACCCGTTATGCTGGCTCCCCATTGGATCTACGTATCTCGGTTCAGAAGGGGAGAGAGGAGACTTGGGCGATCACAGGCAAGGTGCTTCGCGTCGCAGCAGCCCAGGATTTTGTCACTAATGTGGCAAGGGGTGGGAAGGTTCTATCCTTTTCAGCCATCGCTTCCCGATTAACCAGTGAGCAGATAGAGCAATTGGAGTGGCTCTCCTATGAAGTGGCTCAAACCATTGCAGATTGGTCACCAGGGGTCATGGATCTCGGTCTTGATCTAGCCCTTGATGAAGAAGGTAAGCTCTGGTTTATTGAAGCGAACTTTTGTGATCAGCGCTATGCCTATCGAGAGGTAGGCGATATCACCACCTGGTATACCACCTACGCCTATCCCATTGGCTATGCCTATAGCAAATTGGAGGCGTATATCAAGTAAAGTATTCCTTAAGTACACCTCTTGTTGCAGGATTTGCCAGAAACATAGAACTTTTGGTATATTTAAGATAATGTACTAGTAATTTCGATTGATTTGTTCATGAGGATGGTGTGTAAAATGAAACGTTTCTGGCAATCTCTCTCCATACGTAAAAAATTATGGTCTGGTTTTAGTGCCTTATTACTACTTTTTCTCGTAGGCTTTATCCTCGTGCTAACCCAGGTTTCTACTGTGGCCAATCAATTTTTGTTATTAAGTGAACATGACCAGATTGGTAGCTCCATGCAAAGACTATCCCATCTAATGGACCTTAAATATGCTCAGCTTGCCGATTTCTCTGTCCAGAAGGAGGAGGAGTATCTCCGTAACTATGAGTATTACCAAGAAGAGATGTTGAAGGAACTTGAGAGAGTACAGCAGGAGCTAAGCCAACTACAGCCAGGCGCTGGTCTTCATTCGGATTCCTATACAATCCAGCTTCAGCAGCTCATCCAAATGAATGGTAAGATGGATCAAAGTTTTACTAACATCGTGAAATATATTGAGGAAGGGCGTCTTATGACAGCAAGTCATGAGCGCCGGAATGTGGCAGATGAATTAGGCACAGTTCGAGCAGGGACAGAAACATGGCTAAAGGAGAGCAAAGCGAATCAGGATACACAGTATGTATTGATTCAAGAACAGTTACAGGTTACCATGTGGGTCGCATGGATTACCATCATTCTTTCCATTGCTGTGAGTCTCGTTCTCAGCTATCTCCTAAGCAATCCCATCAAGAAGCGCTTAGAGCAACTACTCGATGTAAGTGAGCAGGTGGCTGAGGGAAATCTTCAGGTTCCTCCGGTGAGGACCGTGTCTCAGGACGAAGTAGGGCAGCTAGCTCGAAGTATCAATGGCATGCAGGAAGCCTTACGAGCTGTGATCAATCAATCGATGCATACTGCTCGTCAGGTGAATGGTGCCACTTCTGAGCTAGCCGCTTCCGCAGAAGTCATGGAACGATCCACTGCTGAGGTTGCCGATCGCACACAGCATATGCAGGGGATCCAGCTGGAATTGGTACAAGAGATCGAACAGTCAACACAATCCTTTATGGCCATCCAAGAGGCATTGGGACAAGTGAAGCAACGGTCTGAACAGACTAGTTCAGTGATGAAGCAGATTGCCCATGAGACCATAGAAGGAAGTACGATTATCCAAAGCTCTCAACAACAGATTACCAATTTAGCAGAAGAGAATCAGGATACCATGCAGGTGATGGAGGAACTGCTACAACGTTCCCTTGATATTCGAGAAGTGATTCAGGTGATCGAAGCCATCTCCAATCAGACGAACCTACTGGCGTTGAATGCAGCCATTGAAGCATCACGTGCAGGGGAGCATGGAAAAGGCTTTTCTGTGGTAGCGTCAGAGGTACGTAAGCTTGCGGAGGGTACGAAGGATGCATCTCAGCATGTAGGCACCTTATTAGAACAGATGCACCAACAGGTGTTAGCGGTAAATCAGCGAATTGAGACACAGAATAAGGCGATTTCCGGAAGTCAAGATAATTTAAATCGGACTGTGACCCAATATCTAGCCATGGGTGGTCAGATCGAACAGGTGGAGCAGGATATGACTGCCATCGATTCCTATTTAGAGAATGTGATGAATCAAGCGGAGATGATTCAACAATTAATCGGGCGCATCGATCAGGTTCTTGCTGCCAGCTATGAGCAGCTCACAGAGATGAATGAACGGATGGGAGACCAGCATCAAAAGACCAAGGATGTGTCGGAAGCAACCTCTCAATTACAGCGGATGTCAGAGGGGCTGCAAGGGGAACTTCAACATTTTCGCTACTAAGAAAAAAAGGTCGTGGAGGACACGACCTTTTTTGTGAGAATATATGCTTGTTTACGCTAATTTATTGGATTTCTTCACTGCAGAACGGGCGATTATCAAGACGATTAGAACGACAAGAGCAAGGATTGATGCAATCATAAAGATTTGGCTAAGTGTACCGTACTGAGTCAACTTTTCTTCTGCAGTTGAATCCAATGAGCCCAAAATCGTATCACGGTGTAGGTCCGCATATATTCCAAATAAAAACCATGCTGTGATCATGATCAGCATCGTAAGGTTCAGCTGTTTGATCCGATTCTTCTTCATCGTTGTCCCTCCCTGTAACTTATGATTATCATATCATAGAGAAAGTGAATTTTGAAAGAATAAATAAAAAATTTCTTACTTTTCTCGCGTTTGTATTGAAAGAGTGATTCAAATTTTTCCGCCCTTGGCGTTCATTAGATAATGCGCTATAATATCCTTTGATAAATACCTGTATGGGTATAATAATGAGGAAAGGGGGATTTAGATGCCACTCTATGATTTTCGGTGTACTTCATGTAATCATCAATACCAGGTGTTTGTCTCCTATTCCAAGCGAGATGAAGTTCCATGTCCAGCATGTGGAGAGAAGGGAAAGGAGCCTGTTTTTAAGGCCAATGTGAAGGGACCAGTTACCGGCTCAGGCTCTTCAGGATCTTCCTGCGGTTCATCAGGCTTCACATGAGCAGGCTAAGAAGTGGAGGGACCGGGTGTCCCCCATTATGCTGTTCAATAGGCGTAAACGTAAGGGATTAACATCGAAAGTTAGAATTTAAAAAGAGAAGGTGATCTTCTTGTGTCTGAAGATCACCTTCTCTTTGCTTTTTGCCAGTGGCGTTAGCAAGAAGAGGTCTGTCCACCATCGAAGACAAAGCCGCCGCCAAGGAATGAATTGCGATAATCTAATGTAGCATCGGCAACTTGGTCATAGATGACAGAATCAATTGCAATCTGAATGCCGTTGATGGTTTCTACTTTATCATTTGCTTCTGGCTCTTCCAGAGCCATCCCAATTTGGGGGCCACCTCAGCCATACCCACTAAAATAGATACGTAAGGTGTTTACATTTTTCTTCTGCATTAGCTCAACAATTTTTTCCTTTGCGGAATCAGAGACTTGCATCACAGTCACTCCCTTATTCATTTTCACATTCTCTACGGAGAGATATTTTTCACATTCTCTGCGAAGAGAAAATGCTTCATACGGTATAGGGTATATGGTACGTTTTAATTCTAACATAGTCAAGGATGAAGCACAAAGGAAAAATGCCTCATCCGGTAGACCATTTAACAATTCGGGCCATTTTAAAACGCTCGTTTACCCCATGCCAATCAACAAAGTTCCACCAAGCTTCAATATAGCGGTGTTTGTCTTCTCCATATTGGGAATAATAGGCATGCTTCCAGAGGTCGAGGGCGAGAAGGGGAATTGTATCCTGCATGGAATAGCCATCCTTTTTTGCAGTATAGATAATGAGACGATGAATCCGTGGAGCCCAGCCTAGAATAGCCCATCCATCGCCCTTTAAGCTCTGGGCAGTGGTGGTAAAGACATGCTGAAATTCTGCAAAACCTCCCCAATCATCATCTAATTGGTCAGCGAATTCACCAACAGGGACACCTCTTCCTCGTTGGGTTAACATCTCCCAAAAGAGTGAATGAAGGAAGTGTTCGGAGCCAAAGTGGGCAATGGTCGAGATGGTTGCAGGGATAAGACTACGCTCGGAGTCTTCCAGGATAGCTTGTAATTCCTTTTCTCCTTGATTAAGGGCAGCGACTAGCTTGCCATGAAATTGGTGGTGCTGTCGTAGTAGCTGCTCCTCCAAAAAGGGAGCCAGTGCGCCATATGAATAAGGAAGCTCAGGGAGCTGATGCTTACCCAGTGGCGTTGTTTGCTCTTTAGCGTAGCTCCATGAGATAATCTGCCGCTCGCTGGGGATCTTTCGGATGGATGCAGCTCGTTGCTCACCATTTCGTAGCTTGTATAGGTAGTCCTCCCACTCTTGGAAGTAGAGAATTAACTGCTGCCAGTAGCCTTTTACCGTTTCAATCTGCTGCCCATGGTAGGTGGTCGAAAAAAAACTGCCAACTTCCTGATTCCCTTTGTTGATTAAGCTGATGGAAGGAGCAGAGGAGAAATCGCTGCCGATCTGTGCGAGGTCATCTCTTAATTGCTTGATATCATGAGCAAATGAACGGGAGTCAGGGATTTGCTCAATTTGATTGAGCACCTGATTGACCTGATATTGCCATTCCCTAAAGATGGCCAGGATCTGAGACTGCTTCATCGTGGTCATACGATCCACTCCTTTCTTAATGTACCCTATGTAGTAAGAATGAAACTGGGTACAGTAACCATGCCACCGAGAAAAATAATGTGGGTTCAAGAAACCAAGTCGATATGTGTAAGCTCACTTTAAGCAAGTTAAACATACTTTTTAAACTAATATATTGACAAATGATAATAACATAGGCATACTAGTAATAGAATAATAAATTCAATGAAGGAGGTCATGTTATCATGACATTTCAATTACCTGATTTACCATATGCTTTTGATGCATTAGAGCCACATATAGACGCTAAGACAATGGAGATTCACCATGACAAGCACCACGCTACATATGTGAATAACTTAAATAAGGCGATTGAAGGCACGGATCTTGGCAATCAATCTATCGAAGAATTAGTGGCCAATCTTAATCAAGTACCTGAAGCCATTCGTACAGCTGTTCGTAATAATGGTGGTGGTCATGCCAACCACTCCTTATTCTGGACTGTACTAAGCCCTACTGGTGGTGGAGAACCAATAGGAGATTTGAAGGCAGCTATTGAGAAGGAGTTTGGGAGCTTTGCAAAGTTTCAAGAGTTATTTGCCAATGCAGCTGCAAGCCGCTTTGGTTCAGGTTGGGCTTGGCTCGTTGTTGCTAATGGTAAGCTAGAAGTGATGAGCACAGCCAATCAGGATAGCCCTCTGACCGAAGGTAAAACACCAATTCTTGGTCTAGACGTTTGGGAGCATGCATACTATTTGAAGTTCCAAAATCGTCGCCCAGAATATATCAGTGCTTACTGGAATGTTGTCAATTGGGATGAAGTTGCTCGCCGTTATGCCGCTGCAAAGTAAGGAGTATGTTAGGTAACACCAATTAAAAGATGAAATATTAGACAAGGTGAGGTGCTTCCTCGCCTTGATTTTTTTTATCCACTCCTGCATAGTGGATAAGAGATTGGCGGAAGAAGGTGTCATGATGAAGGAAGAAGAGATTGTTAAAACTCCACAGTTATGGGGTGATAAGCGCTATCACTCCTGGAATTATCATCTTCGTGAACAGTTTGGAACTAAGGTGTTTAAAGTTCCGTTGGATGCTGGATTCACCTGTCCCAATCGTGATGGCCTTGTGGCCACAGGGGGCTGTACGTTTTGCAGCTCCCATGGATCTGGGGACTTTGCAGGAGATCGCCGCGATGATTTGCGCAGCCAATTCCAAAAGGTGACTACGATGATGCATCAGAAGTGGCCGAATGCCAAATATCTTGGCTATTTCCAAGCCTATACCAATACCTATGCCCCTGCGGAAGAGCTCCGTGCTATGTATGAGACCATCCTTGAGCAACCGGATGTGGTGGGGCTCTCCATTGCCACACGTCCTGATTGCCTTCCAGACGACGTGGTGGAGTTGTTGGCAGAATTGAATCAACGTACCTATCTTTGGGTGGAATTAGGGCTACAAACCATCCATGATTATACTTCAGAGCGGATCAATCGTGGTCATAACTACGCCACTTACCTTGAGGGACTTGAGAAGCTACAACGCCATGGAATTCGTGTATGCTCCCATATTATTTTGGGCTTACCAGGTGAGTCAGAAGCGGAAATGATGGAGACGGTTCAAGCAGTTGCACAATCCAAGGTAGAGGGGATCAAAATTCATCTATTACATCTCTTAAAAAAGACTCCCCTTGCCAGGGAGTATGCAGCAGGTCAGTTTCACTTATTGACACAGGAAGAGTATACACGATTGGTGGTAAACAGCCTGGAGCTACTCCCTCCAGAGATGGTGATCCATCGGCTAACTGGCGATGGACCACGAGATTTATTGATCGGACCCATGTGGAGCCTCAAAAAATGGGAGGTCCTCAATGGAATTGAGTGGGAAATGGAGCGACGCAATACTTGGCAGGGTAAGCACTATCAACCTTGAGAATGAGTAGTAAAGTACTCCTCTTCCATCTGCTTGTAGTACTGTCCTTTCTCAGCGTAAGAAGTACGAATTCGCTCTAATTCTTGGAGATCTTGAGCAGTAAGCTGACGGATGACACGGGCAGGGGAGCCCATCACTAAGGTTTGGGGTGGAACTTCCATGCGCGGAGGAACGAGACTACCTGCCGCCACCATGGCACCCTTCCCAATTTTTGCACCATCCATGATGATGGCTCCCATCCCGATTAAAGCACCTTCATCGATCTGACAACTGTGGAGGATGGCGTTATGGCCAATTGTTACATCATCAGCAATGATGAGGGGCTGATGGGGACTCTGGTGGAGCGTGGAATTATCTTGTATATTCACCCGCTTCCCAATCCGAGTTGGGGCGATATCGCCACGGATGGAGGTACCATACCAGATGCTACTCAGCTCTTCGATGCTCACGTCACCGGAGATCACAACGCCATGGGCGATGAATGCTGTCGGATGAATATTGGGTGTAATTCCTTGAAAGGGAAGAATAAAGGGTTGCTGCTGTTTGCTTTCTCTTGTCATCGTGATTCCTCCTTGTGGATTTGACCCTATTATCACATAGCCTACCTAAAAAGGAAATCATTTGATGAATGAATAAGCGTCATAACCGATGAACAGGTTAAAGAAGACGAGTATCATAAAGAAGGAGAGGAAGCGATGTCCTTCAACGATTTGCAGGAGGCAGTCATCGATTTTCGCCATTTACATGGTCCCTTTGATTTCATTGGTGATGTCCATGGTTGTTATGACGAAGCGCTTCAGCTCTTAGAGCAGTTAGGCTACAAGAAGCAGGCTGGAACGTATGTTCATCCGTCCCGACGAAGGGTCGTCTTTTTGGGCGATATTACGGATCGAGGTCCTAAGAGCCTCCCCATGATCGCTTTGGTCTATTCCATGTGGAAGCATGGGAGTGCCCTCTATATTCATGGCAACCATTGTGATAAGCTCTATCGTTTTTTCCAAGGGAGGAATATACAAGCCAAGCATGGCATCGAAACCACCATCGCTGAGCTTGAGCGAGTGCCTATAGAGATTCAGCACGAAGTAAAACAGCAATTCATCGAGCTTTTTGAGCAAACGCCACTCTATCTCCAGCTCGATGAGGGGAAGGTGATCGCGGTCCATGGTGCCTTGAAAGAAGAGGGGATTGGCAGGTATAATCAAAGCGTGCGTAAACTTGCTTTGTATGGAGATATTACTGGTGAACGGGATGAGCATGGCTTGCCTATCCGTCGCAACTGGGCTGCCACCTACAAGGGAGATCCTTGGATTATTTACGGTCATCAGACCGTTCCTGAACCACTCATTCAGAATCACACGATCAATATCGATCAAGGGTGCGCTACGGGGGGCTATTTAACCGCGTTTCGCTATCCTGAAATGGAAATTAGCCAAGTAAAAGCAAAACAAGTCTACTATGAGAAGAAGACGGAGAAGGGGATGGGTCCAATTGAGTAAATCGATGGCATTGATCAGTGCATTTATTTGTATTGCACTCTTTCTAGCAGTTGGAATTAGTTTAGCTTCACACAATTATTTGATGGCACTTCTTTTTTTTGTTGTTGGTATTGGTTTGGTTGTTGGGGGCATGATCTTAGGTAAACGGCTCCAAGCTAAGCATGAAGCCAATCATTAATAGTACCGAAATCATGACAAGGTAGCATCGTCGTTCAATTCAATCTTTTTTTCAGAGTGTTGTCTGCTCAGCAGGCAACACTTTTTTTCATTCTCACTTGTCAAATACTACTAAGCAAGGTAAAATATCAGTAGGGACATAAAACGTACATGTAGGACATATAAAGTCCCACATTGCTATGGGGGGGTGACTATGGATACCAATCTCCAAGATTTTTTTCGAGTGATTCCTGAAGCGAAGCAAGATTGGCAGCGACGTGTTCAACTGCTTCGATTATTACAGCTTCAGCAGCCCTTAGGTCGCCGACTTATCGCCCAAATACTCCAAGGCACAGAACGGATCATTCGTGATGATTTAACTGTATTAAAGGATGCTAAATTAATTGAAACCTCACGTTTGGGTGTTACTCTCTCCAAGGATGGGATTGAATGGCTCCAAGTCATGGGTCCTATTATCCAACAGCAGCAGGATCTCCAATACTATGAGGAAGCGCTTCAGCAACGATTACAGGTAGAACGTGTCTATGTCTTACCTGGAGATTGTGATGAAAATCCATGGACCCAGAAGGAATTGGGGAGGAAGGCAGCACAGATCTTACGGAACGAAGTAAGAGATGGTGATGTGATTGCAGTGAACGGTGGTACCAGCATGGCGATGATGGCTACCTACCTACTTCCCTGGAATCGCCGAGCTGTTACATTTGTCCCTGCACGAGGGAGTCTAGGCGAAGAGATTAAATACGAAGCTAGTACAATCGCAGTCACCAGTGCCCAGCATACAGGGTCTACCTATAAAGTCTTTAACTTACCAGAACAGATGAGTACCACGACGATTCAATCCTTATTAAAGGAAGAATATGTGCAGGATTGGCTTCATTTACTACAGAACGCTCGTCTCTTTCTGCATGGGATTGGCGAAGCCACAACAATGGCTGAGCGGCGTAGGCTTCCACGAGAAATCCTAAAGCGCTTGGAAGAGGGAGCAGCTGTTGGTGAAGCTTATGGTACCTTTTTTACAGCAGCAGGTGATGTAGTTTATGAAACACCCACCATTGGTCTCCACCTCCAGCAGGGATTAAAGGTAGAAAGAGTAATTGCATTAGCTGGTGGGAAAAGTAAAGGTAAAGCGATTCAAGCTGTAGTTTGTTATGGTCGAAAGGCAGGATATTCCTACATTCTCGTTACAGATGTGGGAGCTGCTCAAGCAATCCTGTCAACATAAAGGAGGATATTTCCATGAAAAAAGTTGCGATAAACGGTTTTGGCCGCATTGGTCGTCTCGTTTTCCGTGCTGCCCTCGATAGTAAAGAGATTGAAATTGTTGCCATCAATGATTTGACCGATGCGAAGATGCTAGCGCATCTCTTACAATATGACTCTGTACATGGTCGCTTCTCAGCAGATGTGGAAGCCACAGAGAATGCCCTCATCGTCAATGGGAAGACAATTCATGTGACAGCAGAGGCTGATCCAACGAAGCTTCCCTGGGGAGAAATGGGGATCGATTATGTGGTGGAGTCCACCGGACGCTTTCGGACCCGAGAAGGCGCTGAGAAACACCTACAAGCAGGTGCAAAACGGGTCATTATCTCTGCGCCTGGTAAAAGTGAGGATATTACCATCGTCATGGGTGTCAACGATGAGGCATACGATCCCAAGGAACATTTTATTCTCTCTAACGCATCATGCACCACTAACTGTTTGGCTCCTGTAGCAAAGATATTAGATCGTGAGTTTGGCATTCGGCGCGGTCTCATGACCACGGTTCACTCTTATACGAATGACCAGCAGATCCTCGACCTCCCCCATAAGGATTATCGTCGTGCACGGGCAGCAGGTCTCTCCATTATTCCTACAACTACAGGAGCAGCAGCTGCGGTAGCCAAGGTGCTCCCACAATTAAAAGGAAAATTGAATGGGATGGCCATGCGGGTACCAACTCCCAATGTTTCGGTGGTTGACCTTACCGTTGAGCTAGAGAAGGAGACCAGTGTCGATGCGATTAATGGTGCTTTGCAGGCAGCTGCTGAAGGAGAACTCCATGGAATCCTCTACTTTAGTGATCTACCCCTTGTCTCCGTTGATTATAATGGTGATCCCCATTCCAGTATTGTGGATGGATTATCCACCATGGTGATGGATGGCGATCTAGCAAAAGTGATTGCATGGTATGATAATGAATGGGGCTATTCCTGCCGTGTTGCAGATCTACTTGGTCATATGGCGAAGCATGAGGAATAAGCTTCCTAAGTACAGAAGAATGTAGAATTACTTAGAAAAATTATGAACATGGAAGACCACCCGTTTCTGTACTGAACGGGTGGTCATCTCTTTTGCTTCACTTTCTCCTTCTGCCAGATTCGAACCAGAAGTGCAAGGGCAGCGAGGGTGATAATACTCTTTCCTTGCCAGGTCCATTGCGTCACATGGAGCACGGAATAGGCTTCCATGAATTGTGCAGGAATTTTTCCTAGGGTACTGGCCAAGATGAAGAGAAGTGGAGTAATTCTTCCTAGCGCAGCCGCAAGCGTGACAATCATCGATGGCATAAAGGGCAGTAAGCGTAGGGTTAATACGAGTAGAAAAGCTTGTTTGCCCTCTAGGGTAAAGAGGGGCTGAACACGAGGATATTCTTGAAGCTTCTTGATGGCAAAGCGCCGCAAACCCTTACGATAGAGGTAAAAGGCTACCAATGCCCCTGCAGCTTCACCAATCAAGGAGATTAGCGTCCCACCAATAAAACCAAAATAGGTAATATTAGCAGCAGTAATAAATAGACTAGGAATGATCCCCACCACTGCAATTACGATATTGAGAAGAATACTAATACATGCAGCAAGTAGATCCCCTGCTGCGAACCAACTCTCAAGCCATATTGGCATCAGAATAGCCTCTTTTCATAATTCATGATAATTGGCTATAGTATAGCAAATCTTCATGGATAATTGGAGAGGTTATCCCTTTTTTGCTTTTTGCTCCAGTAAGCCTTTTATTAGTTCGGGCGGGATGGAACCACGTAAATCGTTCACGGTATTTAAGATTTGATTGACGTGCCGAACAGTATTGATGAGGTTGGAGAGATTAAGCTTTCCTAGTGGCAGACGTGAGAAGAGCGAACCTTTCTCCTGCTTTTTGACGTTCTCTGTCATTTTTGAGGTGGAGCGTGATCTCCGACTTTCTGTAGGCGTTTTGTGGAGCTGATTACGCCGTCTCTTCCTTGCGGATCCCTGCTCTACTACTGATGAACGTGCAAGTCGCATCAATTGCTGCTGAGGGTTCTTCCCACGGATGGTCTGAATGAAGCGCTGCTCTTTTTCTGGATGAGTGAAGATAGCTTGAAGGGAATGCTGATTGGCATCTACCCAGGAGCGGTTCTTAGTCAACCATTCTTGGACATTTTGATCTTGCCGTGCATATGCACGGAGTTTTCGTTGTAATGTCACTGATATTTTCACTCCTTTTCTGAAGCGTATTTGCTAATAGTCTATGTATAGGAATCCAATGAGGCATGGACATTTGCCTAGGGATGACCTTTTTCACGTTGTCAATCCTCAGAATATGTTTACAATTATAGATAGGAAAGGAGGCAATCACGGAGATGAAGTTGAGTAAAATGCCAAGTCGATCGAAGATCATTGGCCATTTTCGTCAGGGAAAGTGGTTGGGACGTGCGAAGGAAGTGGTTGCCAATCCGAAGGAATTATCCTCCTTATTACATCAGGTTGAAGCAAAGAGTGATGGCGGGGGACGTTGGCAGGAGTTGAAGGAGCAGATACACCTTTTAACGCAACTGGTGCGGGATTGGTATCAGGGGATCTACTCTCAAGTGGATAAACGGTCATTAATTTTCATTGTGGGAGGACTTCTCTATTTTGTGGTGCCTTTCGATCTGGTGCCTGATTGGATTATTGCCCTTGGCTTTTTTGATGATGCAGCGGTGATCGCCTTTATCATCCAACAGGTTCAAGGCGAAATCGATCGATATAAGGAATGGAAAGAGGAACAAGATCAAATAATACCACTTCTTGAGGAAGAGGGGAAATAAGATGTGGGATTGGTTTTTACAACAAACACCAGGTATACAGGCCTTGTGTGCAACACTCTTTACCTGGTTTTTAACCGCAGCAGGCGCTGGGCTAATCTTTTTCTTTACCCAGATTAACCGGAAGGTATTGGATGCCATGCTGGGATTTGCAGCTGGGGTGATGATTGCTGCTAGCTTCTGGTCGCTATTAGCTCCTGCCATTGAGATGGCAGGAGAAACCAGTACTCAGCCATGGATTCCTGCTGTGATTGGCTTTGTTTCTGGTGGACTCTTTTTAGCACTCATTGATAAAATAATTCCGCACTTGCATTTAGGCCTTCCACGTAGTGAGGCAGAAGGGATCCAAACCGGTTGGCAACGCAGCATCCTACTGGTGCTCGCCATTACTCTTCACAATATTCCTGAAGGCTTAGCAGTAGGTGTGGCTTTTGGTGCGCTGGCCTATGATCTCCCTGGCGCTACCTTAGCTGGTGCCGTTGCCCTTGCCATCGGTATTGGGATTCAGAACTTTCCTGAAGGCTTAGCGGTCTCTGCGCCCTTACGACGGGAAGGGTTTTCCCGACGCAAGAGCTTTTTCTACGGTCAATTATCTGGTGTGGTGGAGCCTGTTGCTGGTGTAATCGGAGCTGTTGCCGTGATGGCCATGAAGCCCATCCTGCCCTATGCTCTCTCCTTTGCAGCAGGAGCCATGATCTTCGTGGTTGTGGAAGAATTGATTCCAGAGTCACAGTTAGGGAAGAACACAGATCTCGCCACACTGGGTACAATGGTAGGTTTTGCTGTGATGATGGCCTTGGATGTAGCCTTAGGCTAATTCAGATGAGAAAGAATAAAGGTTCAGGAGGAGTGAAAAACTCCAGCCTGAACCTTCTTTATTAATGAGGAATCCTTTATTCTTTCAGTTGAATATAGGGGTTCACCATCTTCAAATATTGGGAAAAAACCTGGATCAATCCTTGATTTTGATTTTCAGCAAGGGTAGAAAAATAGAAAGAACGAGTTATTTCTAAATGATCCACATGAATTAAGCTGACTCGACCGTACTTCACCGCATGCTGTGCTGCCAATTGTGAAACAACGGACCAACCTAGACCCGCTTCCACAGAGGCGATAATGGCTTCGGAGCTTCCCATCTCGCCAACGAGGTGTAAGTCTTGTAGTGTATAACCGTGTTCCTTAAGGAATCGGATCCAGTGATGGCGCGTATCTGATTCTGCTTCCCGTAAGATCCATTCTTGTTCCAAAAGTGCTGGAAAGGTCCGCTTGCTGCTTGGTGTGGAGGGAGGTGCAATGATCCGTAGTTGATCATGGTGAATGGGAAAGAGAAATAGATCATTTTTCATGGAAGGTTCTCCTGTAATGGCCACATCGATAGTTCCTTCGCGAAGTCGCTGTAAAACTTGTGAAGTACCAGCCACTTGTACATTTAACTCCACCTCAGGATACTGCTGATGAAACTGGCTGAGCCACTGAGGAAGCAGGTAGGCAGCAGGAATGGTACTTGCACCGATTACAATCCGTCCTTTGATATCATGGCCTTGAAAATGCTGGAGCAGACTTTCCCATTGGCTAATAAGAGCAAGGCTCTGTTGATATACATAAGTCCCAGCGGTGGTCAATTGGACACCATCTGCATCGCGAATCAGTAGGCGTACACCAACGATCTCTTCCAGCGCCTGGATCCGCTGTGTCACAGCAGGTTGGGTGATCCTCAATTGCTTCGCAGTCTCTTTAAAGCTCCGTGTCTGTACTACTTTAACAAAGGTCACTAAAGTATGAAGGTTCATTCACATCATCTTTTCTTTTTTATTATGGAACTGATTGGCAGCTCAGTAATCTATATAAATCATACATGAAAAATAGGAAGAGGGACAAGTTCCCCTTCCTATATTATTTACCTTCATACACTGCTTGGAAGCTGTACCATATTACGCTTGATGATGCGATGACGTAAGAAGAGGAATGAGAAAATAATGATACCTAGGATATCTGTTTCCCATCCACCATGGATCAGTACCAATGCAGCAATCAAGGCTAAAATTCGTTCCCACCAACGGTATTTTACGCCTAACCAGTTCTGAATAAAGGAAGAGAAGGCAAGGATACCAATTAGCGCAGTGATAATATTCTGCACCAGAATATACCAGGGGACATCATTGATTAATAGTAGGTTGGTATTGGTTGCAAAGGCAAAGGGCAGCAGTAAAGCACCGGAGTCAAATTTGAACCCTTGCAAGCCTGTACGTACCGGATCAGCATTGGCAATACCCGCTGCAGCATAAGCCGGGAGATTGATCGGTGGTGTATCATCTGCCAGAATACCATAGTAGAGTACGAAAAGATGTGCAGCCATCACAGGTAGACCCAGTTCAACAAGAGCAGGCGCTACTAAGGATGCCAAGATTACATAGGTAGCTGTGGTTGGGAGACCAAGACCGAGAATTAAACAGACAATGACGGTGAAAAAGAGCCCGAGATAGAGTTGGACCTGCTCAGCGTAAATCGCCATAAAGGCAGGTAAGCTATTGGCAATGTCAGCAGAGAATCCCAGAATAAAATTAGACAGCTTACCTGGTAAGCCTGTAGCACCTAAAACACCGATGAGAATTCCAGCGGTAGCACAAGCTACAATTACAGAAAGCGCATTTTTAGCTGCTTTTTCTAAGCCCTCACCTAAATGGGAGAGGCGGAATGGCGTTGGACTATGCTGAATTCCCACCTTTCGCTGAATGGGAACCACGAATAAGCTCACACCAATACCAGCAAGGATTAAGATAGTAATCTGATCGTGCCAGTTCCTTAGAAGATGCATTCCTAAGGAATTGCTCGTGATAAAGTCATTGAGGTAAAGAAGGAGCAAGCTAAGGCCTCCAACTATCAAAGCACTGAAGATGCCTCTCTTTAGATGGGACTGAAATCCATAGGTAAAGAATGAGATGGCTAATAGAAAAACGATGGAGAAAAAAGCAGATTGATTCACAGAGCGTCCAGCCACAAGGAAAAAGACTAAGACGATAATTGGAAGTACTAAATAACCTTGTTCAGCTAAGGTCTTCCTCCCAGAGACGAGCTCACTCTTCGGTAAACCTTCAATATTATGCTTTAGCGCTTCGAGATGCACCATAAAAAGAATGGCAATATAGCTTAAAATCGCTGGAATAGCCGCGGAAACAATGATCTCCCCATAGGGGATTCCAGTGTATTCCACCATGAGAAAGGCAGCGGCACCCATGACCGGAGGTAGGAATTGTCCGCTAGAGGAGGCAGCTACTTCAACACCGCCAGCGATATGCGGCTTAAAGCCGACTCGCTTCATCAAGGGGATGGTAAAGGTTCCTGTGGTCACCGCATTGGCAGTGGAGCTACCAGAGATACTCCCCATCATTCCGCTGGCTA
This sequence comes from Rubeoparvulum massiliense, assembly GCF_001049895.1. Classification (GTDB taxonomy): domain Bacteria; phylum Bacillota; class Bacilli; order Rubeoparvulales; family Rubeoparvulaceae; genus Rubeoparvulum; species Rubeoparvulum massiliense. The sequence continues at coordinate 8,945 of NZ_CVPE01000003.1, read as the reverse complement.
CCACAGCTGCTTTTGCAGGTCCACCCTTAAAGCGACCAAAGCCTCGAAGGGCAAGGTTGATAAACATTTTTCCACCGCCGGTTACATCCAAGATGGCGCCGAAGAGGATGAAAATATAGACGTAGTTTGCAGAAACTGAGATCGGTGTCCCGAAGAGCCCACCATCTGAGTACGTCATTAAATAAAAAAAGCGCTCAAAGTCCGCCTGCTTATGAAAGAACATGCCAGGAAACCATTCTCCGAGGAAGAAATAGGCAATGAATGTCCCTGCAATAATCACAAGGGCGAGACCCACTACCCGTCGAGTAGCTTCAATCACTAGGAGGACTAGTGAAATAGCCACCATGAGATCCAATGCCGTCATTCGCATACTTAAAATCGACTGGGACTGTTGGTTCGTGATAATGTAGATACCAACAAATAAGGCATATCCCGAAAGTAATAGATCATACCAGGGGATCGTGGTTTGTTGTAATCCCTTTTTAATCGGATAGAGGAGGTAGATGATGACTAACCCTACCGTTAAGTGAAGGATCAAATGAGTTCTAGAGCCCAGTAAAAGTCCGAAGCCCGCTGTATAGAAATGATAGAGGGACAAGGCAATGGCAATCCAGGCGATCAGCTTACGCCCGAAGCCATGTAAATTACGATCACTCTCTTCTAAATCATATTGCTTGGTTTGTGTAGGTGTAGATTGCATCGAATCACTTCCTTTCGAGGATACGAATCTTATTAAAAAGGAAACCGATCCTATCGAGGATCCCATGATCTTGAACATGGAAGACGAGATGAGTTCGGGCATAGGGTGCTTCATGGAGGGCCAGTACCTGATCCTGGATGTAGAAGTAGCGCGGTTGTAGGTGAGTCGGCTGCATATGAATGGCCGTCATCGCTCGCTCAATATTACGAATAATGAAAAAACCATCCTCATGATCCAATTGATCGAGATCCACATCATAGGGAAGACCGGCGCCGTAATCCTCATTCCATGCTTCCATTAGGATGATACTCCCATCATTTCCAATGGTAAATTTCTCAATAACCTGAGATAGCGCAACGGAATGGGTAAATTCATAATGAAAGGTGGTTCCTGGCTCCACTGTAGTGAACCAGAGAATTCTCCCAGTGCGATACTCCTCAATTACCATGAGAAATGGCGGGGTACTAAGAATGATACAGAGTAGAGCGATGAGGCTGAGTAAAATGATAAGGCTACCCCAGGTAAGCAACGGATGGGTGTAACGAAAGGCATTGCATTGATGCAATGCCTTTCGCAAGATCGGTTTCATGGTAGGAATTATTTTACCTCATCATAGAATCGTTTCGCACCAGGATGGAGAGGAACTGATAAACCTTCTTGTGCAGAATCGAGGGTGATATAGCTCCCACTCCGTTGATGTGCTTTGGCGAATTCATCCACATGCTCAAACATTGCTTTTGTAATTTGGTAAACATCCTCTTCACTCATGGAATTACTTGCAATAAGCATAGCTTGAACAGCAAGAGTTTGCGCATCTTCATCCATTCCATAGAGATCCTTTTCTACAGTGAAGGGTGTGTAATAGGGGTAGTCTGTTGTTAGCTTATCAATGGCTTGAGGGTCGAGACTAATTAAGCGAATCTTCTTACTCACCTTCAATTGCTCTACTGCGGCAGTGGGTGTGCCTGCTGTAATAAAGCCTGCATCAATATTTCCATCCTGAATTCCTTCGGTTGCTGTTCCGAACTTCATATATTCCACGCGAATATCATCATAGGTGATACCATGAGCTTCAAGAATCTGACGGGCGTTTACCTCAGCACCAGATCCTTGGTCACCAACAGCAACCCGTTTGCCACGTAAGTCGTCAACATTTTCAATTCCGCTATCTGCTAGAACCACAATCTGTACCACTTCAGGATAGAGGGTAGCTACAGCGGAGAAACCCTCGGTTTTCTGGTCGAAGAATTGAGTTCCTTCCACTGCATAGAAGGCCACGTCATTTTGTACCAATGCCAATTCTGCTTTATTATCATTGACATCATTGATATTGGCAACGGAAGCACCAGAAGTGACAGCTGTTGCGCTCATATTCTCTACCTCATCATTGATAATGCTAGCCAATGCACCGCCAAGGGGATAATAGGTTCCTTGCTCAGAACCAGTAAGAATGGTTAAAGCAGTGCTACCACCACTACTAGATTGACCTCCACAACCAACTAAAGCCATTGATAAAGCAGCGAGTAACATGATTGATAATATCCAGCGTTTCATCCTATTCCTCCTTCATTATTCTTCGTAAAATCTAACAACTTTAAATTGTAAAGCAATTGCTTGGTGCTGATATTGTAACATAAAAGATAAAAAATAGTAAAGAATATTATAAATGTCAAAATAATCAAGAATGTTGCTGAAATATGTTGTGATAGATTATGAGATTTCCAAGATGTACAAGTGGAAGCATTTTCGATAGGATTAAAATAGATAGATATAAATCTAGAGATAGATATCATTCTAGTAATTGAAGTTAGCTACATGTACAAAGGGGAGTGTTCAATGAGAATGAGAAATTTTCGATGGCGAGGAAGATCAAGCTTGCTCATTCTTCTGATCCTACTAATAATGACAACCGCTTGTTCGCCGGAAGGGTCCACCATTCCCCAAACAGAACGTTTAAATTGGGAGGTGCTGGACTCTCCATTTACTGATCTTACTTTTATCGATCATAATAATTCTCCGTTCTCCTTACATGATTTAGAAGGAACGGTCTGGATCACCGATTTAGTTTTTACTACATGTAATACGGTCTGCCCACCTATGACCGCTAATATGCAAAAACTCCAACAAATGTTGATCGAAGAGGATCTACCTGTGAAAATCATCTCGTTCAGTGTTAATCCTACTGTAGATACACCAGAATTATTAAAGGAATATGGTGAGCTTTTTCAGGCGGATCTATCGACCTGGTATTGGGTGACTGGGTATCGTGATGAGGAGATTACACAGTTGGCCAAGGAGGTTTTTCAAACTGTCGTCGCGCTGGATCCCAATTCTGATCAGGTGATTCATGGAACCCGTTTTTATCTCGTCGATAAATCTGGGAAGATTGTGAAGTATTATGACGGGATCAATCCGCCTTATGAGGAGATGATGAAGGATATCCGTGGATTGGTCGCTGAATAAATAAGTAGCGAGTGAAAAAAAGTAAAATAAAGCCAAACATGGGAAGTGAGACTCTCCCGTGCTTGGCTTCTTTCTTGCTTGGATTTTTACAATGGTGGGCTTAGGCGCCAGAGATTCGCTTTGCACCAAGGAAGGTTCTCTTCCAATAAGCCGATTGTGAGAAGTTCGCAATATGAACACCACGGGAGGGCGTTGCCTGAATCATATAGCCATTCCCGATGTAGATAGCCACATGTCCCACAATATTATTACTTGCAAAACGCCCTGGCCAGTAAAAGAAGAGGAGGTCGCCCTTTTGCAAATTATTGACGGAGATCGGTGTACCAAGCTTGGCCTGAACCCGTGAGACTCGTGGTAGCTTAATCCCATGCTTTGCATAAACGTATTGCACAAAGGAGGCACAATCGAAGGTACGGGATTGACCTGCTGCAGCACCAAAGACATAGGGTGTTCCAACATATTTCTTGGCGGTGAGGATAATTTGATCAGCCATGGTACTTGAGAGGGCCGGAACAGCTTCATCCACATGGATATCACTGGGGCTTTTCTCCTTTGGAAAGCCAAAGCGTTGATTGTCCGCGTTAAAATGGAGCTGATGATCACTGGCATTTACATGGTAGAGATCACCGAAGAGCTGCTGTAATGTACTAACGGTAGCATACATCTCAGAATCCGTTCGCAGTACTGGCTCATTTAGAAAAAGATGTTTGCCTTCAATTATGGCAGTCGTTCCGTCACTTTCTACATGAATCAACTCATCGGTAAAACCAGCAGAAAGCTTATGATCCTCTTGATGGATGATGTGGAAGCCTAGAATCTCCAAGAGTGGCTTGATGGGGATATACGTCTTCCCATCTAATTGGTACGCATGTACAGTATCAGTGTAGTCATGATTCACAGCTACCTTAATCTCTTGCTCCACGGCTTTTTCCTTGGAGAAGTGATTGCCATGGGTGGTTGCTTTACTTCCAGTCTTGTTTGTTGTGGGTGTTAGATGCTTTGTTGCATTGTTTTGATGAGGTACATTCTGTGGGTTCTTTACCTTCGTTGCCTGATTTGGCTTATTTTCATTAGCCGCACCTTGGTTCTGGGTATTACAAGCGGTCAAGAAGAGGGCAAAGCAGAGTAGTAATAGAAGATACCAACGTAATTGCTGTTTTCTCATCGTCTATACCTCCAGAAATAACATTCCTTATGGGTATAGATTTTGAGAAAGGAAGTGATATTATCCATAACAACAAATGCCAAAATAACAGATTCCATAAAATATAAAACAGGAGGAGCGATGACAAAACTCCTCCTGTTCTTATGAATTCAAAGCAGATTCTACATTACTCCTGTGGTGCAGATTCCAGCTTTTGGCCCAGCTTTGCTAGGATAAGGCCGATCATTTCACTCTCTTCATTACGATTGCCCCAAGCAAAGACACCCTTCAAATGGTGGATACGGAAGGTTGAACCGGGCTCTTCATCAATGGCATAGAGATCACCTGGATGAATCATTGATTGATCAACAAGATGAGATTTAACCAAGAGCATTTTCTGCTCAAGGATAGGTAGTTCAAACTCATTGTTCGCTTCCTTAGCGACGCGAATATGTTGGGCAAGCATAAGGATTTCATCATGCAGTTCTTCTTCTGTCATTTGGCTATAGTGTTTGTTCATTTGGATACCCCCTACATGACATTTCATTCTTAAGTATAAATCAAATGGGGGAATAGTAAAACTGATGAACAATAGAATCAATCATCATTATGGAGGAGATAACACATGAAGAAGGTACTGATTATTGGAACAGGCCCCGCTGGATTGACTGCTGCCATCTATTTAGCCCGTGCTAATCTTGAACCCCTAGTGGTTGAAGGCTATAACCCCGGAGGTCAGCTCACAACAACCACAACGGTAGAAAACTTTCCCGGCTTCCCGGAAGGTATTGATGGATCCGAATTGATGCAACGTATGCGCCTGCAGGCAGAGCGGTTTGGGGCGCAATTTATTCAGGGAGAGGTGACTAAGCTTGGGCTAGAAGCCTCACCATACCAGATCCATTTATCCAATGGAGATACGATGAATGCAGTAGCCATTATCATCTCAACGGGTGCCTCTGCTCGTCTCCTTGGGATCCCTGGAGAAAAAGAGAATATGGGGCGAGGAGTTAGCACATGTGCAACCTGTGATGGCTTCTTTTATCGTGGAAAGAGGATTCTCGTAGTAGGCGGAGGAGATTCTGCTATGGAGGAGGCCAATTACTTAACTCGTTTTGCTAGTGAGGTAAGCATCGTCCATCGCCGTGAAGAGCTTCGTGCATCAAAAATCATGCAAGAACGTGCCAGGAAGAACCCAAAGATCAACTGGCTCCTCAACCGAACACCATTGGAGGTAGTTGCTGAGAATGAGCGAGTATCTGGGTTACGAATACGGGATAATCGTACAGGTGTGGAAGAATTGGTGGAGACCGATGGGATCTTTATCGCCATCGGTCATCAACCCAATACAGCGTTTCTTCAAGGGCAGCTTCCCTTGGATGAGCAAGGCTATCTCCAGGTAGAGAGGGGCAGTCCGCGGACGAGTATTCCAGGAATCTTCGCCTGTGGGGATGTTCAGGATCCCCATTATCGGCAGGCGATCACTTCCGCAGGGAGCGGCTGTATGGCTGCCATGGATTGTGAACGTTTTTTAGAGGGCAGCGCTTATCATGATTGGAGCTCTAACTAATACGGAGTCAAACGATTCGATCAATTTAACATTTGGGCAAGCTGAAGGAGCTGCGGGATGACCATAGGGTCCACATTCCCACCGGAAGCGATAGCGACGATTTTCTTCCCTTTCGGTGGGTGGGCCATGGCCCCTGCGATGGCAATGGCAGCTGAAGGCTCCACTACATGCTTAAGGTAGAGCATGGTGGCATAGAAGGCAGCTCCCATCTCTTCTTCAGAAATGAGCACCATATCGTCGAGATAATGCTGAAGAATCGGAAAGGTCAGCTCACCAGGTGTATTGGTACGTAATCCATCAGCTAAGGTAGTGGAAGGTGGAATCGTAACTCGTTTTCCTTCCTGTAGGGAAAGATAGGTATCATTGGCAAGAAGAGGTTCGGCACCGATTAACTGAATGGATGGCTTTAATTGCTTAATGGCGATGGTGATACCTGCTAACAAGCCACCGCCACCTACGGGGACGTAGATGGTATCGATCTCATCGAACTGCTCAACGAGTTCAAGACCGATAGTACCTTGTCCAGCCATGACTAATTCATCATCATAGGGGAGGACAAGGGCTGCTCCCACCTCATCACAATATTGTTTCGCCCAATTGATTCGCTCTGCTGAGGTAATACCTCGATGGACAACAGTGGCTTCATAGAGACGAATAGCCTGTTCTTTACAACGTGGTACGGTTTCAGGTACGACAATGGTAGCCTCCATCCCGAGTTGCTTTGCCACATAGGCCACCGCTTGACCGTGATTACCTGAGGAAGCGGCCACCACATGTTTCACGCCTTGACTTTTCAGTGTCTTGACCTTGTTTACAGCTCCACGAAGCTTGAACGCACCTGTCTTCTGAAGATGTTCCCCCTTAATCAATAACTGATTACCACAAGACTTAGAGAGTAAAGTAGAATGGAGCAACGGTGTTACTTTACACAGATCCGCAATCTGTAAACGGGCATTCATTACATCTTCAATGGTAATCACTTCAACGCCTCCCTTTTCCTCATCCAAATTACAGATTTCTTGATCACTAATCCATTCGTTCCCATTGCTTTTAAATCCTCTAACAATCTGCTAAAGATCTCTCAATTCAGCTTGGGACGTAGCCAAATAAGGGCGACGAAGGATTTGATGGAGTAAACCACCCATCAAAACCACGCCTTCTATAACTTCTTTATGAACAAACGTTTTTTACAAAGGTGAAAGGATTCACATGGAGAATTCCTTACTATGAGTGCACATTGAATAATACTGGTGAACTCAAGAGGATAACAACGTATCAAGTCGTCTGATTTTTGGGTCTGTTTCAAAAGTGGTTGGTAAGTTGGATGTTGTGATTTATCATCATGCAGAAAAGAGGTCAATCAACATGAGCGAAATTTCTTTCTTTGCATCAGGGGACTCTTTTATTGTAAGACGGTATCCAGGAAAAGATGAAGCGTTTAAAAAGTTGGCTGAATTGATCAACCAAGCTGACGTGCGCTTCGCCAATCTAGAAACAACAGTGCACAACAAAGAAGCGACACCATCTGCACAAAGCGGTGGTACATGGGCAATGGCTCAATCCAAAGTATTAGATGACATCCGAGATTATGGCTTCAATCTCCTTAACCTAGCCAATAATCATACACTGGATTATCTATATGATGGTATCGAACGGACGCTGCACTACCTCAATCAGTACGACTTTGTCTATGCAGGCGTAGGGATGAACCTAGCTGAAGCAGACGAGCCGAAATATCTCGAAACCTTAAATGGTCGGGTTGCATTAATCGGTGTCTGTTCATCCTTCTTTCCATTCAATCCTGCAGGAGAACAACGGCGCGATATGAAGGGACGTCCTGGTTTGAATCCCTTACGCTTTGATCGGATCCATGTGGTCAAGCCAGAGAGAATTCCAGCTCTTATGGAGGTTGCTGAAAAAGTTGAATTAAATACAGCTCATCGTCTCTCCATTAAGGAAGGGTTCGCATCACCACTGCCAGAAGGACAGCATCTCTTTGCCCCAGGTATCCTCTTTAAAGAGGGAGAAGAAGAAGGCCTCATTACCAAACCCAATGAAAAGGATATGAAGCGGATTATCCGCCGGATCCATGAGGCAAAACGACAATCAGACTATGTACTGGTTAGTCTTCATGCCCATGAAATGAAGGGCGATCGGAAGGATGTAGCAGCTGATTTCGTCGTTGAATTTGCCCATCGTTGTATCGATGAAGGAGCCCATGCATTCATTGGACATGGTCCTCATATCTTGCGGGGTATGGAGATCTATAAGAACCGTCCGATCTTCTATAGCCTTGGTGATTTTATCTTCCAAAATGATTCACCAACCCATTTCCCTCATGACTTCTATCTCAACTATGGCTTAGGCCATGAAGATACCATTGCCGATGCCTTCGATACACGCTCCGATCACGGAAAGAAAGGCTTAGGCACCAACCGACTCTGTTTTGAGTCCCTCGTTCCCTTCTGGACCATGGAAGATGGAGAACTGAAGGAGATCACACTTTACCCAATCGAATTGGGCTTTGGCCTACCACGCTACCGCATGGGCTGGCCGCAAATTACCAAGAACGAAGAGATTCTAAAACACTTCCAAGAATTGTCTGAACCCTATGGCACCAAGATCGAAATTAAAGATGGCGTAGGCAAAATCGTTCTTAAATAGTCTTTAGCATAACCAATTAAGGACCTTTTGCCAACGGATATATCCACAGACAAAAGGTCCTATCCTTATAACATTTTCATAGACCAGCATTCCAGTATATACCTGTTTACTCCTCTCCCTATTCGTGGTATATTAAGTATCCAGCCACGAGATAAACAAAAGAAAACTTCAACGAAAAAAAAGAGTTGATTCTTTTGCTTCTCGGTGGTATTATAAAACCTGTTGCTGCAAGAAAGCCTTTAGCAAGCATTGCAGTAGAAGAACATCGGCTACAATCGCAACATCCTTGTTGCAACGCCGATAAAAACTACAGAGCATTACCAACAGCTTTTTCATGCTCTGTGAGCAATATATCATTTCTTTTATCGTAGCGCGACACCGCAACCTCCGGTTGCAGGAGCGCG